>CAYNUV010000338.1:0-4056 GCA_964400245.1 uncultured Ignavibacteriaceae bacterium | reverse complement strand
TGCTTAAACTTATCTCATCATACTTCTTTAAAAATCTTCTTATTCCCTTTTCTTTATGTTTCCTGGCCTGCGGTGATGAAGTATTTAAAAAATCTGATAATTCTAAAACAATGGAGCTAAGTTCGGTCTGGTACAGACAAGCCCAAATAGAATTGGGCAACAGGCTAAAAATGTTTTCACCTGTTAGTGGTTTTGCAATCTCAAGAGGCAGGGGGGATATTATCGGTGAAGCTTATCATTTTAAAGACGGAAAATGGGCATCTTTTTATTCCTTTGGATATTCAGATTTTCCAATAATTGAGAGATACGATTCATCAACTATATGGGTTGTCAATCACTTAATTCATCCCGGTGATTATAAACCTGTGCTAACCGAATTTAAAAACGGTCGAAGCAGAGAAATTCCTTTACCAAAAATTATGTGGGATGAAATTGATTATTCAATGTGGAAGACACTTTCGATTCTTCCAAATGGGACTGGGTGGATGGCTGGACAACAAGGCAATATAATTTATTATGATGGTAAGGAATGGAGTATTGCAGAAAGTCCTGTTAGGAAAGATAGTTTAACAAATCTTTTATCAGGAGATATTAATGATATTTTCATGCTTTCAGCACAAGATGGCTGGGGTGTTGGTAAAGATGGATTGATAATTCATTATAATGGAGAAAAGTGGACTAAGTATGAATCCTCGGTAATAGTAAATCTTGAAAAAATCTGGATGTTAAATAAAAACCTTGGCTGGGCAGTGGGACAAAGAGGAACTATTTTACACTTTAATGGGATAAGCTGGATTAAAGAGGAAGCGCAAACTGCACAACAATTATTTTCTGTTAAAGGATTGGATTCAAATTATGTTTTAGCTGCAGGGTCAAACTCAACTCTTCTTTTTTATGATGGTGAAAAATGGGCGAGAGATATTTCAGTTAAAAACATTGATGATAATTTTTATGATGTTGATATTATCCAGGATTCAAGTGGCTCACCTCTTCTCTGGCTTATGGGTGGAACCGGCATTTACACAAACTCCAAATCAATCGGATTTTCTTTTACAGATTATACAAGCCAGTCTTCTTTAAGAAGAAATGGAAAAGGTGGAATATTTTTAAATAAAACAAATGAAGATTATCCTGATTTATTTGTATTAAATGAAGAAGGCCAATCTCTCTTTTACGAAAACAAAACGGGAAGATTTTCAGAAACCAATTTTCCCGCAAATAATAATCCGCCTTTGCATGATATTTTTGGAAACGCTTGCGGTGATATAAATAATGATGGCGAACTTGATATTCTTCAAATACTTGGCAGAAGTGAATATCGTTTGTATCTCGGTTCTACGGGTGGATTTAAAGATTTTACAGAGAGGTGCGGACTTGATTTTTCTGAAATAGAAACTTATGCGGTTATTTCTGCTCACTTTGTAGATTTTGATAATGATGGTGATCTGGATCTGTTCATTTCTAATTATGAACAAGGCTCTCTCTTCTTTAAGAATAATGGCGCAGCTCAGTTTGAAAAAATTATTCCAAATGGTTTCAGAAATTTTTTTGGACACCGAACATTTGGAGCTACTTTAAGTGATTTTAATAATGATGGATTAGTAGATATCTTCATTCCATTTCAAACACCGGTAAAAAAAGAACGTTATAAGCTTTACCTAAATAAAGGTAATTTTAATTTTGAGCCCAAACCTGATGGGACTTTTCATACAGAGACCGGAACTTCAATTTCAACATTTGTCAGCTTAGCAAATGATTTTAATAATGATGGTTATACGGATATTTTTATTTATAACCAGAAAGCATCACCGTTTCTTTTATTGAATAAAGGAGATGCAAATTTCAGAGATGTTTCACTTTATTCCGGTTTTGTAGAAACAGTAATTCACCCAGAGCCTATTAATGGAATTATTAATGCATCCGATGTGAACAACGACGGGATGCTTGATATTTATGTAAGCTCTAAATTATTCCTTAATAATGAGCATATAAAATTCAGGGATGTAAGCGAACAGGTTGGAATAAACTTCATTGGTAATCCTTCATTTGGTGATTTTGATAGCGACGGCGATATGGATCTTTTTGTTGGCAGCTCAAGAGTTTCCCAGGGAAAAGGTGACAGGGCAATTCTATACAGGAATAATCTTAACAATAAAAATTTTATAAAAGTTAAAGTTGATGGAGATATCAGCAATAGTGCAGCAATTGGTGCTAAGGTATATTTAATTGGTAAAGATTCATCAGGAAAAGAAATCAGCAGGCAATTAAGAGAGGTTGGATTAGGTTCATCGCCAATGCTTCAGCAGAATATTTCAGATGTTCATTTTGGTGCAAAGCCAGATTTAAATTATACCGTTGAAGTAGTTTATCCCTCAGGTATTCAGAAGTTTGAGGATAATGTTAAACCCGGTTCTTCAATAATTATTTATGAATCATCAATCCTTTCAAGATTCTGGACACTCTCAGGAAAATCTTTTAAGAGAACATTACTGCTTATTAATCCAACGAATGAAATAGTAAAATTTATTTTGTTTTTATTAATTCTCGTATTAATGATAATAACCGGGAAACGAATTGGTGCAGGAGTATTTGTTACCCGTTTTTATTTTTCTCCGTTTTTAATATTGATTTATCTTCTGCTTGTTCATATTACGATAATGGATGATGATATTATTGCAACTGCAATTCCGGTATTATTTGCTGGAACTTTAGGCTGGATTTCAGTTTTTATCGCAAAGCGATCAACAGAGAAAAAAAATGCAAACTATATTTCGCATTTCAAACTGAAAGAAACTTTGGGACAGGGAGGAATGGGAAAAGTTTTTCTTGCCGAAGATACAAATACTAAAAAAGTTGCTGCGTTAAAAATAATTAACCTGGAAATAATGAATGATTCTGCCAACAGGAAAAGATTCACAACTGAAGGAAATACGCTTTCATCATTCAATCATCCGAACATTGTAAAAATATTTGAAACAGGTGAAGCAGATGGTACAGGCTTTATTGCGATGGAATTTCTTCCCAACGGAACTCTAAGAGAATATATTTTTAATAAATATCCTCTTGAGATTAATGAGATAAAAAGAATTACTCTCCAGATTTGTGAAGGGTTGAAAGAAATTCACAGTAAAGGAATTGTTCATCGCGATCTTAAAACAAACAACATAATGCTTGATGATGAATTCAATATCCGAATAATGGATTTTGGTTTATCCAAATCCAATCTTGTAAGCACAATGACGAGTCTTGGAACAGTGCTGGGTACTTTGGGATATGTTGCGCCTGAACAGGTTACAAATTCACTTGTTGATCACAGAGCGGATATTTTTTCTTTCGGAGTAATTCTTTATGAAATAGGAACAAAAGAATTACCTTTCAAAGGAGATAATGAGATTGCACTTATCCATTCGATCTTTAACACGGTACCACAATTTCCTTCATCAATTAATAATCAATTACCGAAAAGATTTGATGAGATTGTAGAAAAATGCCTTCAGAAAGATCCCGCAAAAAGATATAGTAGTGTTTTGGAAATACAAATTGATTTAGAAAAGGTTTAACGTTTTCGTACTCTTAATCATAATCTTACTCGTCTTAATCCGATTAAGATTATGATTTAAATGCCCACTTCTTCAGAAACGTCATCATCTTCTCATAACTGTAACCTTTATCTTGTTCCAGTTCACCTGTATTTTACGAGTGCAACAATTCTCCATTCTTTTCTAAAACAAAGAGGTGAGGATAACCATCTATCTTTGGATATTTGGAAAGGAATTTCTCATTCTTGTTTTCCGGGCTGTAATTTATTTTTACTACAACAAAATTATCAACAATAAAATTTTTTATTTCTTTATTCGATTCTATAAATTCATCAAGTCGGTGGCACCAAATACACCAATCGCCGCCTACATCAAGAATAATTCTCTTATTAGATTTCTTTGCTTCTTCAACAGCTTCTTTTACATCTTTTACGGGGTCACGTACAGTGTCAAATTCAGTAACAGGCTTATAAGAAGTTTCAGATTGTGAAAAAGAAAACCCCGGAAAAAACATGAA
>CAYNUV010000337.1:0-4060 GCA_964400245.1 uncultured Ignavibacteriaceae bacterium | reverse complement strand
TCCACCTGGTTGGCATTTCCAAGGCTGTCACGAACCACTTCGTGACAGTAGTTAAGACTACCTGGTTTCAGTTCCGCTGCAAATAATATTTTTATAACTCCAAATGGATTAAAGACTATTCATCTAATCTATCCTTGGTAGATATTACTTGTCACGAAATGGTTCGTGACAACCCTGGTATGATAGAGTAAAAAGGCTCAGTGGTTCGTGACCTCAAGAAAATTCATCTGAATCCCCAATACAATAATGAGTTGCCGAACAGCAAATGAAAATTTTTTAAATAGGATTGATTTAATTTTATTTTTGATTTATGTTGAACCAGTGATTTAATCACTCACCTAAAAAATTGGGTGGGGAAAAATGAACTTTGGAGAAAATAATTTTTAATAAACTTCCATATAACACTCCTGGTAATTTGAATAATATGCAAAATAAATATTTTGATTCTTCTTCCTGTTTAAGAAAATCGTTCTGTATATTATTCATAATGGCTGTGGTGATGTATGGAAGTAATTTGGGATAATTAATAGTTAGGCATATAATTTTTAGATAATGGAAGATAAAATTTGAAGTTCATCGAGAAAAATATTTTAAACAAACTATTTTTTATTGTTTTAATTGCTTTATTCATAGATAATTGCTCTTATAAAAATATTACTTATGATACTGGACCCGATTTAATAATTGAAAGTGTTAACATTAAAGTAAATCTAGAAGATGGTAAAGATCAATTAGGAATGCCAGTAAGATCCGGATATAAATTATTAGATATAATATTAAGAATAAAAAATATTGGTGCTAAGCCATTCAATTCCTCAGTATATGTTGCAAGTACAAATTCAGAAGAAGATTTTCAATTAAACTATTTTAATAGTTTCAAGTTGGTTGAACCAAGCCCAACAAGTATTTCACCTAATGAATCAATAGAAATAAAATTTGTAAAAAGAGTTGAACGAAATTCATCAAATATAAAATTTCAGTTGAACTATCATTCTGATCAAGAAAAAATTGCAAAAGAATTAAACTATTTTAATAATACTTATTCGGTTAAGTACTAGGTAAATATGCCTATAAGTAAAGATTCAATAGAGAAATAAATAATTATAGGCTCCGATTCGATCCAGTGAAGTAGAGTTCTTACCCGGGTTATCACGAACTACTTCGTAACAGAACCTTTTGTTCTTTCTCCATCATACTCAAAACAACTCCTTCTCTCAAAGCAAATTCCGATATTATCATTTCTTTAATTTTAAATAACTCAAAAGCTTTATCAAGAATAAGAAGTCCTGCGGAAATTATATCCGCTCTCTTGTATTCCATTCCTTCAATATTAACTCTTTGCTCGGGAGTTTTTCTTTGGAGTATTTCGTTTGTTACTTCTTCAAGTTCCCGTTTTGTAAAGATAAATTCATTAAGAGATTTATTTTTTTCACCTGGTTTTTTGTATCTAATCATTCCTGCAAGCGCATAAATTGTTCCTGAAGCACCGACAGCCATATCAAATTTTTCTCCAAAGTTTATCTTACTGTTTTTTCTTATCTGCACTTCAATGTATTTTTTACATTCTTCAATTCTTTCTTCGGTAAGAATAAAATCGGGGAAGAATTTTTTACTTAACCTGACTGCACCTATTTTCACACTCTCACCAAAAATAATATTCTCATCAAGCCCTAAAATAAATTCAGTGCTTCCGCCGCCAATATCCAGGCATAGAAGCTTTTTATTTTTACAAGTAAGAGCTTTTCTTACTCCCTTATAAATATATTCAGCTTCTTTTCTTCCATCTATAATTTCTATTTTAATTTCTGTTTCGCTTAAGACTCTGTTGATAAATTCATTCTTATTTTTTGCTTCTCTTACAGCGCTCGTTGCCACAGAATGAATTTCTGCATTGTACAAATCTGCAAGCTTTTTAAATCTTTTAAGAATATTAATTCCTTTTTCAATTTCGTCCTCGCTTATATGACTTAAGTCCTTCCCTTCCTGGGAACCAAGTCTAATAACTTCTTTTTCCCTGTCAATTATAGTCAAAGATTCATCTTCCCTTACTTTAACAATTATAAGATGGAATGAGTTTGTCCCGATATCTACCGCAGCTAAATTTTTACTTTGCAATTTTTATTTCCTTCATCCCTTTAGCCAATACAATTTTACACAGATTAAAAACATCATCAACAGAAATATCATCAATCAAATCACTCTTGCGGATAAAATATTTATTAGCTCCAATCGGAGCCCAGTTAAAAGGATTTGTAGGACCAAAAACAGAAATCTGCGGAGTTCCGGTTGTACCGGCAACATGCATAATCCCCGTATCATTAGAGATGAAAAGATCAGATTGTGAAATGAGAGCCGCAACTTCCGGAATTTTTTTATTTATAAAAGAATAAATCGGGAAAGGAACCGCTCTTTTTATAAATCCTATTACTTCTTTATCTGCAGAACTGCCGGTTAAATAGAATTTCGCCGGGTAATTATCATTCAGCTTTGAAATAATAACCGAATATTTTATAGCAGACCACCTGTTTGGAATTTTTGCAGCACCGACGTGTAACCCAATAATATATTCATCACCTCTATCCTTAAAAGATGAGATAAAATCATCTGCTTGTTTCAAATCTTCCACATCAAATGTTATTTCGGAACGATAGTTTGTTGTGTTGATTCCAAACGGCCTGACAATGTCAAGACTTCTTTCCGAGACATGGGAATCAGGATGCATACGCCAATCAAGAATAACTCTCCTGTCAAAAAAGAATTCACTTTCATTCTTTTTCCCATCAAGATATTTCGGCCCAATTCTTATTTTAGAATTGGAAATTCTTGCTATCAGGTTGCTTGTAAACGATATTGAAACCACAACAGGAACAATAACAACATCATAAGGTTCTCTTAAAATTTTAATAAACTTTTTAAAATAAAAAGGATTATAAATTTTCTTCTTATCAAAGATGAAGAGTCTGTCTATATATTTATTCTTGATTAATCCGGGATAATTGAATGTACTGACTATAAGTGTTAAATGACTTCCGGGATATGTTTCTTTTATTGCACGGAAAATTGAAACTCCAGCGAGTAAATCCCCAAGCTGGTTATGCTGCCTTACTATTAAAAATTTTTTGGGGCTTCCTACATCACGACTTTTATTTTCTTCAACAGAAAAAAGTTTTTCAAATACAGTCAATACAAGTTTTGAAAGTATTTTATTTTTTGCCATCCGTCTATCTATTGCTTTTTATCATCATCAGGTTCTATCTCTTTAAATTCCGCATCCTGAATATCTTCGTATTTATCTTCTCTCTGAGGTGTTGAATTGTGTATTTTATTTTTTGAGGACTGATTAAAATTCCTGAACAATAATTTTACAACCCAGTAAACAATGTAAAATAGAAACAGTAATAAAATAAACCTCAAAACATCCTCCGCGACTCAGGTTTAAAGTATTCTGTATATCCCCTGTCTTCTCTGAATATCTGGATAAATAATTCATTGAAGTCCTCTTCCTTGTGCACAAAATCAATCTCTGCTGCATTTACAATTAAAAGCGGAGATGCATTAAATCTGAAAAAGAAATTATTATATGCTTCGTTCAACTCTTCAATATAACTTCGGGTCAGATTCCTTTCTAATTTTCTACCACGCATTTTAATATTATACATTAACCTGTCAACACTTGATTGCAGGTAAACAATCAGATCAGGCTTGCGTAAATTTCTTTCAAGCAATGGAAAAATAGACTCATAAAGCTTCATCTCCTCCCCAGATAAATTCAAATATGCAAATATTTTATCTTTATCAAAGATGTAGTCGCTCACGGTGTATTCGGCAAATAAATTTCCCTGGTTTAATGCTTCCTGCTGTTTAAAACGGTTAATAAGAAAAAACATCTGTGTCTGAAAGGCATATCTTTTCCTGTCTGAATAAAAACTTTCAAGAAAAGGATTGTTTTCGAATTGTTCCATAACCAATTCTGCATTCAACCTTTCTTTAATTTTTTTAGCAAGTGCGGTTTTACCGGCGCCTATAACTCCTTCTATTGCTATATATCTTACTTCAGAAT
>CAYNUV010000336.1:0-4096 GCA_964400245.1 uncultured Ignavibacteriaceae bacterium | reverse complement strand
CGATATTTGTGGACGAAATATAGTTAATCTAAAATGGGATGTCAAATTGTGCGGTTTTTCCCAGGAGAGACAAAAAGGAAACCTAAAAGAAAACAAACTTATCCGTCTATATTATTAAAACTTGAAGCAACTCCATCTATTATTTGTGAACGGACATGAATCTCATTAAGCTTTTGAATGATCTGAAGAATTAGTTTACTTTTTTCTTCTACAATCTCATTAATAAAGTCTTTAACCTCAGGCATATTACATTCATCCAGCGTTCCTTTATAGAACATTACTAGAGAAGTTTCTTTCCTTAGAGCTTCATTTAACATTGCACAAGTATTCCTGCACGTATGCTGACAATTAATTTGTTTTTCTGTCATAGCAAACCTCTCTAAAAATTTTGTTATCAATTTATTATTTATTATGTAAGGGATATCAGATATTCATCTCCTCTTACAAAACATACCTGTATAATAATTCAATACAGGATTTATATATCAAAATCAGAAAAAACAATATATATGCCATAAGTATTAGTTACTTTTTAATCAAGGTTGATAATATTAATCTGACAATTATCATTTTCAGGAAGGGATACTTCTTATTTTTAAGAAGTATATGTAATGGCTTTTAAAAAATTTTTGTGTGATCTTATAATTTGATAAAAGCACTTTTGTAATTAAATATATTGCCGATTCATAACTAATTCCCGACTTTAATACCGATAAGGTCGTATGTTTGTTACAATTTATAAAACTTATCTTAGTCTAAACTTATATTGATATAACATTATAATGATAGTATGTTTGTAGCGTATTTATTATTAAAAAGTGAGGTAATTATTGAAATCATTAACCAAAGCATTATTAATTATGGTTATGATATCGCTGGTAGGTTTTACATATATGACAGCCGAAAAAAACAGAAAAAGTGAACCAGTGAACAATTCCGAAATAGCAAATGTTAATGATATTGAAACCAATTCAAATATATCTTTAGTTGAATATTTAGATAAAGGTACTATGAAAGCTTCTTGGTATGGGCCTAAATTCCATGGCAGATTAACAGCAAATGGTGAGGTTTTTGACCAGATGGCTTTTACAGCAGCACATAAAAACCTGAAATTCGGGACATTATTAAGGATAACAAACCCTAAAAATAATAAATCAGTTGTGGTAAGGATTAATGATCGCGGTCCTTATATTTCCGGCAGACAACTCGATTTATCAAAAGCAGCTGCACTTGAACTTGAAATAATTGAAAAAGGTGTTGCAAAGCTTAAAGTTGAGGAAATTACACTGAAAGGAATGAACCTGCCTGTAGTTACACTTAACTGATAAAAAAATAATTACTTATCAGCCTCCTTTTGGGAAGCTTTTTCTTTTTAAAGATAAAAACATTAAGCATAATTATTAAATTTACAACTCACTTGAATTTAAAGTTATATAGGAATCCATTTTAATGAAACTTAATCTTGGGTGTGGCAATGATATTAAGCAGGGCTACATTAATCTTGATGTTGTGGATTATGTGGGGAACCGAATTCATGATTTGAATTCATTTCCATATCCATTTGAAGAAAATACATTTGATGAAGTATATGCTTCCCATGTTCTTGAGCATCTCGATAGCTTCCACAAAACTATTACCGAACTTTACAGGATTTGCAAACCCAATGCTATAATAAATGTATATGTTCCTTTCTTTCTTAATACAAAATACTTTGGGGAACCAGATCATAAAATCCCTTTTTCTATACGATCTTTTGATAACTATGAATTTATAGGAAACCGCAAGCTAAAGTTTTATGAAAAATGGAAATTAAACCACAGAACAAACTACCAGGGAAAAGCCCAGTTTGAGGTGATTGAGAAAAGATTTATTACCTCTCACTTTGCTGTATTAAAATGGATGGACTTTATAGTGAATATTGAAGCTGTTATTTATGAAAGGTTCTTTGCCGGTATATTTTCACCGGAGGAAGTTTACTTTAAGCTGAGAGTTGTAAAATAGAAATTATTTTTTAGAAATCGCTCTCCACATTATAAAAATCCAACCAAGAAGGAAACAAATTCCACCAATAGGTGTAATCATTGCAAAGAAAGAATTATTGGTTAGTGAATAGACGTAGAGCGAAAAAGAAAAAAGTATTATTCCTGCTGAAAAGAAAATTGCTGAAATGTTAAAATCTTTATAAGACGATAAACCTATTGCCAATATTACTACCGAGTGAATCAAATGATATAAAGCACCTGTTTTGTAAACATCATATAAATTCTCAGGCATTTTATCTGAAATTAAATGAGCGCCAAAAGCTCCGATTGCTACTCCAGAAAAACCAAAAAAGCCACCGACAAGGATCCATTTTTTATTAATTAGCATCTGTAACTCCATCAAAACTTATTTATTCAAAATAAAAATTAAATATTGTCTATTCTGTACTCTTAGTAAACCGTTAAAACGATTAATAATTTTATTTTTTTTAGATTAACCCACGACAAGTCGTGGGTTACTGAAAGACAATAATAATAATAACCGTTTCAACTGTTTTTAAATCAGTACTACTCATAGCAATTTACATTGAATAGTTAAGTAAAAAATTACTACATTTGAAAAATTTATTAAAGAAATTATAAAACTAAAAATGAAAAATCTTCAAAAATTTATATTGCCGTTTTTGCTATTGTTAATTGTAGCATTAATTTATTTTCTTTATTTCTCTCCCAAAGAAGGATTAGGTTCTTTCAGTGATTTCGATCCCAATAACAATGCAGTAAAAGATATTCGCGTAAATCTTGTACTTGATAGCGGAATTAACCAAACACCTGAAGGCGGTGCTGTATTTTTTGTATCGGATAAAAATAATACTGTCCTCCAGGTAAATGCAGATAAAATTCCACAAGGACTTGAATCAGCTAAAACGATTACATTAAAAGGACATCTTAGCCAGGGCAATAGCTTTCATGCTCACGATGTGGTAATTAATTGATCTATGAATAAATTCGAACTTGTCTCAAACTACCAACCATCCGGCGATCAACCAAAAGCAATTAAAGAACTTGTTGAAGGAATAAACCGTGGAGATAAATACCAAACGCTTCTTGGTGTTACCGGAAGCGGTAAGACTTTTACAATCTCAAATGTAATTAAAGAGGTTAATAAACCGACTCTTATTATCTCACATAATAAAACTCTTGCAGCACAATTATATTCAGAGTTCAAAGGATTCTTTCCAACTAATGCAGTTGAGTTTTTTATAAGCTATTATGATTACTACCAGCCGGAAGCTTATGTCGTATCAAGCGATATTTACATTGAAAAAGATTTTTCTGTAAATGAAGAGATTGACAGGTTAAGATTGAAAGCAACAACTGCTTTGATTGAAAGTCGCAGAGATGTTATTGTAGTTGCAAGTGTAAGCTGTATTTATGGAATTGGTGCACCTTCGGAATTTGCACAGCAGATAATTTTTCTGAAAAAGGGGGAAAAGATATCAAAGAAAAAACTTCTTAGGGAATTAATAGAGATTCATTTTATAAGAAACGATGTTGAATTCAGCAGGGGAACTTTCAGAGCAAGGGGAGATGTTGTTGAGATAATTCCTGCATATCAATATGAAGAAGCAATAAGAGCAGAGTTCTGGGATGATGAAATAGAAAAGCTGTCAATCATAGATTCAATTACAGGTGATGTAATTAGAGAAATTGATTCGGCGGCAATTTATCCTGCTAAATATTTTGTAACAAACAGGGAACAGGTTCAGAAAGCGATTTATAATATTGAAAAAGAGCTTGAAGATAGATTAAAATATTTTAATTCGCAGGAAAAATATCTTGAAGCACAGAGAATTGAACAAAGAACTAAGTTTGATATTGAAATGATGAAGGAGCTTGGTTATTGTTCCGGCATTGAGAATTATTCAAGGCATATGGATGGACGACTGCCTGGTTCCCGTCCTTATAACCTGATGGACTATTTTCCAAAGGATTTCCTGCTTGTTGTAGATGAATCTCACGTTACAGTTCCTCAAATAAGAGGAATGTATAATGGTGACCGTTCAAGAAAGGAAACGCTGGTTGAATACGGCTTCAGACTTTCTTCCGCATTA
>CAYNUV010000335.1:0-4099 GCA_964400245.1 uncultured Ignavibacteriaceae bacterium | reverse complement strand
TGTACCTGTTGCAAGACTTGAAAAAAAAACTTATTAATGCCCAGGTTGCAAGAACTCCCAAACCCATTGCAGCAAGTGCATAAGTTGCATCTTCCAATCTTCCAACCATAGCGGAATCAACAAGAGAAAGAACCATTTGAGTCGAGAGGCCGGCAATAGCCGGTAAGGCGAGCTTTAAGATTTGCTTGTAATAATTATTCTGAGGTAACAAATTCATTATTTATAAAAATATGAAATGTTACCTTCTATCAAAAACTAAAAGATACAAACTGTTGTGTTTAATACTTGCTGTATGTTTTCATTATATCATAAGCATCTGAATTGCCAAGGAGCCGTGCACTGTTCAGATCAACAAGTGCTTCTTCCCTATTGCCTAAAAGTAATTTAGCGGTTCCAAGCATAGAATAAATTTTTGAGTATATAGGATTAGGATCTGATGATTTTTTAAATATTCCTTTTTTCTCTGCATCAACTTCTGCTCTGAAGTGTAACCTTAATGCCTGGGCACAATCTGCAATTGCACCTTCATAATCGTGTAGTTCAATTTTTGCAGCACTTCGGTTTGTATATGGATGAGGAAGCTTGGGGTCAACCATAATTGCTTTTGTGAATTCAAGGATAGCTCCTTTGAAATCTCCAATAAGCATTTTATTGTTTCCCTTAATTATATATTCAGGTGCGCCGTTTTTAAATGAACCTATCATAGCATTTGCCTTCCTCGATAGAATACCATAAGAAAAAGAGTATAATTTTATTTTTTTTATCCGGCAATTACCGGATGCCCTGTTCTATGATTTTCAAACAATATGCCGTAAAAATAGTAACTAACCGAATTAGTTTAAGGTATGATAAACGTATTTCTGGCTCAAACTAAGATTTTTTTGATAAGATAGAACAGATAAAAAGTGCAAGTTCAAGTTCAAGATATTTGAACCTACTCTTATATTTATATCTTCACCAATTTCCATTTACCTTTTCTGAAGATTAAAAAACATGTGATAGTTAGTATTGATTCTGCAATAAGAATTGCATAAAAAGCACCTGATGGACCTAACGAAAAAGAAATTGAAAGTATATATGCTAAAGGAATCTGGAATGTCCAGAAAACAAAGAAATTAATTATAGTTGGAGTTTTAGTATCGCCTGCGCCATTGAATGATTGAATAATCACCATACCGAAAGCATAAAACAAATAGCCAAGAGAAAGAGTTGTAAGACATTTAGTTGCATAAGTTATTACAAGTTCATCACTGGTAAAAAATCTTATAATACTTTCTGCAAAAATTAAATAGATAATCATGACCGATCCCATATAAATCATGTTAAATAAACCTGTTCGCCAAACTGATTTTTCAGCGCGATCAGGTTGTGCTGCACCTAAATTCTGCCCGACCATAGTAGCAGCAGCATTAGAAATTCCCCATGCGGGAAGAAGAGTAAAAATAATTACTCTTATTGCTATTGTATAACCTGCAAGAGCAGTACTTCCAAAGTGTGAAATAATACGCATTAAAAAAATCCAGCTCGCTGAAGCAATTATAAACTGTCCTGTTCCTCCCGCTGAGACTTTAATAAGTTTAATAATAATATCACTTTTGAATTGCCAGTTTTCGTTGTGTATTTTTATTAATCCTTTCCCCTTAAAAAGATGATAGACCTGGTAACATACTCCTGAACCGCGACCAATTATAGTTGCAACAGCAGCACCTTCAACACCTAACTCAGGGAAAGGACCAATACCAAAAATGAACATTGGATCAAGAATTATATTGATTCCATTTGAGAGCCACAAAGTTCTCATAGCAATTGTTGCATCACCGGCTCCACGGAAAATCCCATTAATTAAAAACAGCAGCATAATTATTAAATTGAAGCCAAGCATTAATTTTGTGAACCCGCTTCCTTCCCGTATAACATTTTCTGATGCCCCCATTAAACGAAGTAAATCTTCAGAGAAAATAATCCCGGGAATTCCAATCAGAACTGAGACAATAACTGCAAGATATAACGCCTGAACTCCGGCAACAGCAGCGCCCTTGGTATCCTTTTCCCCTACTCTTCTCGCAACCATTGCAGTAGCGCCCATCGAAAGCCCGATTCCCAAAGAGTAAATTATGGTAAGCATTGATTCAGTGATTCCTACGACAGCAATTGCATTAACTCCAATCTTACTTACAAAAAAAATATCAACAACTGCAAATAATGATTCCATAATCATTTCAAGCATCATAGGTATTGCAAGCAGAACAATTGCACGATCAATGCTTCCATCAAGAATATTTGCTTCACCTCCCTTAAGGGCAAGTCGCAATATATTCCACCAGGAAGAGATATTTTTCTTTAATGATAACATTAGATTTTTTAAAAATAAGTTTGAAAAGATAATTGGGAAAATTAAGAAAGACAAAAAGTTCAAGATCAAGTTCAAGATCAAGTAGGAAAAAGCGAATTATATTTTTCTTGAACTCTTACTCTTGCACTTGTTTTTGTGGAACTAGCCGGGATCGAACCGGCGGCCTTCTCGTTGCGAACGAGACGCTCTCCCATCTGAGCTATAGTCCCGGAGTTAAGTTCATGTTCAAGTGTAAGCTCAAGAGCAAGTAAAGAAAATGAGAGTATTTTTTCTTGAACTTGCTTTTATTCTTGCACTTATTGAGTGGAGCTACGGGGGTTCGAACCCCGAACCTTCCCGAATTTCAATCGGGACGCTCTCCGATAAGCTTCTCTATAAATATTCTACTTTTATATTTTTTTATTTCGGTTTCTCTTCGAACGGCTTCAGATCTTGAATTATAATTTTCAGAATAAACTAATTCCCAAGGAATACCACTTTTTGTTGCTTTAGAATATCCAGAATTATGATATAAGAACCTTCTTTCTAAATTGGATGTTTGTCCAATATAAAATTTATTATTGTGTATACTTTTTAGAATGTAAACGGTAAACATAAGAAGTGCGGTTATTATTTAGTGGAGCTACGGGGGATCGAACCCCGAACCTCTTGGATGCCATCCAAGCGCTCTCCCAATTGAGCTATAGCCCCTAAATATCCTTGTTTGAAATTATTGTTTTTTTCTTTCCTAGTCAATTTAGATTCACTAGTTTATTTAAATGTAAACTTATTTACTTAATTATTTGGAATTACAGACGATGCTGTAATATCTGAGAACCTTGACCTTCCCGATTTTTATCGGGACGCTCTCCCAATTGAGCTATAGCCCCTTTTCAATTAACAATGAACAATTAAAAATGAAAAATTAAATTCACTTAATAAAATAGATACTCTAAATTTGTTTATCAACAAGCTTTTGATTTATTATTGACTTGGATAAATTTTCTTTGGAAAGTAAATTTAAAAGCGATGAAAAAAATAATTTTCCTTATTCCATTATTGTTGTATATCGGTTGCGATGATAGCACAAATAATATTGATGATGAAGAAATCCCAGCTACTAATGTTAGCTATTCTAAACATATTCAACCAATCTTTAATATTAAATGTGTTAATTGCCATGGTGTTGGAATTATTGAAGCTGGACTTGATTTAACAACTCATGCAGGTACAACCGCTGATCCACGTATTGTTGCTAAAAATCTGCCGGATAATAGCGTATTGGTTTGGACAATTGAAGGACGTGCAGGTGTTCAACCAATGCCTCCGGTTAACTCACCTTATCTTCCTTTAACAGAAAATCAAATACAAGGGGTGAGAACCTGGATTTTAGAGGGAGCTTTAAATAATTAGTTGGCAGTCAACATGGCAGTTGCCAATCAGAATAAATCTTGACTGATGACTGGAGACTTATAACCAACGTTCTTTTTTGTACCAATCAACAGTCCTTCTGATTCCTTCTTCTAGAGAAATTTCCTGTTTAAAACCGAAATCATTGTAAGCTTTCCTGTAATCGCTAATCCATGCAGGCTGAGTAATGTCTTTTGCTTTTTCAATATTCAAAGTTGCGGCTTTGCTGCTGAACATTGAAAAGAACTGTGCAATTGAAGCTATTATATACACAACAGAATGAGGGACAGCTATTTTAAATGGTTTTTTGTTCATCACTTTTGAGAGACGTAGGTTGTTTATAAAATTAGTTCTTTA
>CAYNUV010000334.1:0-4149 GCA_964400245.1 uncultured Ignavibacteriaceae bacterium | reverse complement strand
CTTTCACATTTACCATAAAGTTTTCGGGTTAGATGTAGTTATCGCGAGATTCACTAATGTTTTTGGAGATTATGAGCAAGGAAAAAATAAGAAGAAGGCAGGTTTCAATTATATGATAAATCAAGCATTAAATGGAGAAGAATTACAGCTCTACCATAATGGAGACTTCCTTAGAGACTACATCTATGTGGATGACGTAGTAAATGCTTGCAGAGTAATCGCAGATAAGGGTGAAACTGATAAGGTATATTATGTTGGAAGAGGAGAGTTTACCAAGTTTAAGGCCTTAATTGATATAATAAAGGCAAATATACCAAATGTTAAAGTAAAAAATATAATTCCTCCAGAATTCCACAACAAGGTCGGAATACTTAACTTTGTAGCAGATATAACTGAACTAAAGAAATTGGGATGGAAACCGGAAGTGTCTTTAGAAGAAGGCATTAAAAGAACAATTAATTACTATAAGAACCAACAATAGATTTATTAATAGTTTTTTAGATGTTTTATTATGGATGTTTCTATTATAGTTCCGGCCTATAATCCTAATAAGGAGATACTTTCTAAACTCATTAAAGCTGTAAAATCTCAAAAATATGATGGAAAAGTTGAGTTTCTGATAATAGATGAGAAAAAAGGATTTTCTACTCAAATAAATATAGGGATAAGAAAATCAAAATATAAAATTATAGTTGAGCTTCCGCAGGACTGTGTTCCTAGCGATAAATTCTGGTTAAAAAATTTAATTGAACCATTTAAAGATGAAAAAGTTATTGCAACTGTATCTAAAGTAGAATATCCTAAAGAATACTGGAATAATTTTAGCTATTTAACTAAGGGTATTATGATAAAAGAAAAAGGAATTATTATTTCCACTCTGGACGGCAAAGGAGGAGCTTACCTTAAAGATACAATGGAGTCTATTGGACTATTTGATGAAAAGAATTTTCTTGCGGCTGGGGAAGATTATGACACCTATGTTAAAATAAAAGATATGGGGAAAATTGCTTATCCTAATGCTAAAATAATCCATTATCATCCAACTAATTTTTCTCAAAGACTCAGAAAAAGTCGTCAATATGCCAATGGTTATGGTGCATTAACTAGAATACATGGAACTAAAATGACTAGATGGTATGTAGGGATGATTAAGGCAATACCTATTCTTGGACTAATCATTTATCCTTTAAGTTATCCTTGGAAAAAAGGAGGGATAACCATATTTCCAGCATACTTGGCTGCTTCTTTGATAGACCATTTCTATTACATACCTGGATTCTGGAAAGGATTTATAGATGGTAAGCAAACAGTCAGATAAATATGAAAAAGCTAAATCTTGGATGCGGAAATTATCCTAAAAAAGGATATGTCAATTTAGATTTTGCAAAACTTAAGGGTGTTGATATTGTTCATGATTTAGACATTTACCCATGGCCATTAAAGAATAACGAATTTGATTATGTAGTTTCATCGCACGTTCTAGAGCATTTAGGAAGCATCGTTGAGCCGATTGAGGAATTATGGAGAATTACCAAAAAAGGTGCGCTCATTTCAATAGAAGTGCCCATATTTCCAAGCATTGGTTCCGCAGCTGACCCAACCCACAAACAGTTTTATACATTTAGAACTTTTGATTATTTTAGACCTGAGGATTCTTTGAATTATTACTCTAAAGCCAGATTCAAAATTTTATCCAAAAGAATATTGTTTACTAGGCCTTTGTTTTTTTGTACATGGTTCTTTAATTTAAGCAACAGTATGCAGCGATTTTACACAAATTTTCTTTCTTTTTTGATTCCCGCATTTGCACTAAAAGTTGAATTGGAGACAATTAAATGACCTATTCCTTAAAAAATATAAGCATAATCATTGCAACATATAATCGCCATAGTGACTTGCAGAAGGCCATAAATTCATTTAAACAAAATATCTCTTCATTAGGAGAAGTAATTATTGTAGATCAAAGTGTTGATGATTCGACTAAAAAAGTTGTTAATGGATTTAAGAACAAAAAAATAAAGTATTACCACTCCAATATTCCCTCTTTAACTGCAGCAAGAAATATGGGAATAGACAAGTTGTCAAACACAAGTAAGATAGCAATTTTTATTGATGATGATGTTACTTTGGATAAATATTATTTTAATGGGGTACTAGAAGTCTTCAATAGTTACCCTAGTGCTAAAGGTGTTAGCGGATATTTCTTACCAAAGATTAAAATTAATAGATTTGAAATGATCCTACGGAAAGTTTTCTTTATCGAACATTGGTGGCCAAACAATGCACAAGCAAATTCAGCTTACGGAGCAGTATACCCATCAAAATTGACTAAGATGATTAGATCGGAATGGATCCCTGGATTTAATATGGCATATAAAACAGAGATATTTGATAAAGAAAAATTTGATTCAAAGCTTGTTAAATACGCGTTGGCAGAAGATTTTGATTTCAGCCTAAGAGTAAATAAGAGATATCCAGGATCACTTTACATTACCCCAAATGCGAAGTTAATACATCATGTTTCTACTGTAGAAAGAACGCTTACAACGAAACTAGCGTACATGAATCAGATAAACCATATTTACATACACTTTAAAGTTTTTGAAGGTTTTTTTAATAATATTAAACTATTTTGGGCATTTGGTGGGATTTTTGTCTTACGCACAATTAGATTCATTATTACAAGAAACAGAATAGACCTAATGAAACTGTTATTTTTCATAAAATCTTTAGGATATACATATTCACAATTGAATAATATAAGAAAAGGCAAACTAAAGACAGTCTATGAGCCAATATTATGATAAAGGTCGTGTTTAAATTATCCAAATATTTAAGATATAAATGGAAGAATCTGAATCAAATGCATACTTCAACCGCATTGTAAAAGCTTCTGCTTTTATGTTTGTTTTAGTAATGCTATCAAAAGTTTTAGGATATGCCTATAAGATAGTCATTGCCCGTTACTTTGGAAATGAAGTTTATGGCCTTTTTTCATTATCTGTGACTATTATAGGCATTGCCACAGCTTTAGCCGGAGTCGGATTATTTGAAGGATTAGTTAGGCAAATCTCAATTTATAGAGGGATGAAAGATAATGAATCGATCATATCACTTGTAAAGACAAGCAAAAACTTTTTGGCAATAACCGGATTTATTCTATTTGGAATTGTGTTTCTAAGCGCACCAATAATTGCCATAAATATATTCAATGAGCCAAGGCTAATTATTTTTATTCAAATAACTGCTTTAGCGATACCACTACTCCTTTTAGCTAATCTTTTCCTTTCCGTACTCAGATCTTATGAAAAAGTAAAAACTCAATCCACACTTACAAATATAGTACAAAATGGAATGAAATTTTTTACATTGTTATTTTTCATTTTAATTGGGTTAAGTGTAGTTTCTGTGCCATTGTCTTTTATTGTTTCCTCTGCAGTTCTTGCAATTGTAGCATGGTTTTATGCGAGGAAGACATACACACCAATAAGATTACACAAAAAAAATGAGGTAAGTGGCAGAAAAGCACTCATTAACGTAATAAGTTATTCATGGCCCCTAATGTTTGTTGGAGTGCTTACAAGCATATTTTACTGGACAGATTCTTTTGCAATTGGATACTTTTTGGATATCGGAGATGTTGGAATATATAACTCTGCGATAACATTAGTAGCATTCTTAGGAATTATCCCTGAACTTTTTATCCAGTTACTTTTCCCCGTAGCAGCATTAAATCTATCTCAAAATAATAATGCTATGGTGAACTCTTTGATTAAACGAGTGGCTAAATGGATATTATGTATTAATTCATTAATTGCTCTTGTTTGCTTTTTATTCGCACCTCAATTGATACAATGGCTATTTGGAGAAAGTTTTATTTCTGCAACGAACTCGTTAAGGATACTTTCAGTAGGAGCTTTATTTACTACACTCGCAGCATATTTTACCAATTTACTGATTATTGCTGCTAAAACAAAGAAAATGTTGATTAACTTGATATTTGTTGCAATAATTAATTTGGTTTTAGATATAATTTTAGTGCCTTTAAGGGGGTTAGAAGGCGCCGCGATTGCAACAGGATTTTCAGGATTTATACTATTCTTGATAACAATAGTGCCAGAAAAAGAATTTTATAATGCTCGTCCATTA
>CAYNUV010000333.1:0-4168 GCA_964400245.1 uncultured Ignavibacteriaceae bacterium | reverse complement strand
TGGGACTTAAATAAATTTTAAAAGATTTTTATTGAATTAACCAAAATAATTACTGAAATTTGTACAGGGAAATAGCCGAGGATTTTTAGACCAAACAATTTTATAAGGAGATATTAACATGCGTATTATTCCTTTTATAGTGTTTATACTAATTTTTATAGTTTATTTCAAGGGAGCTCGTAGGGTTGAGAAGAACCCTGTATTGTGGGGCATCATTGGGGGACTTGTTTTTTTATCCCAGTCATGATTTTGCCTCCTATTATAGACGATATAGTCCGTTCTAGCAGAAACCCCGATAGGGTAATCTGGCTGTATATTGCCATTGACACTGTTATAGGACTTGGGGCAACTATAATTGTCTATAAAAAAATTTTACTAAAGGTACCGACTGCCAAGAAAAGTGTTAAAGAATAGAATCCTTATTTCTTACTCTTTCAAAGGCTCACCAATTTATCTTTAATTCCCCTTTGAGATTTCATTTTTCAGGGCTCTTACTCTATCTAAACGGGAATCCATTTTTTGGTGTTCATATTGCGAAAGGTTTTTGATATTTAAAATTTCATCACAAATTTTAAGCGCCGCCTGATGCTCTTCAAGTTTTTCATACTGCTGTGCAATTTTATGTTTAATCATTATCTCATTGCAGCGGTTTTTCTTTTTAGAATCAGAAAATGAATTTAAAATATTATAATACTCCTTTATTGATTCTTTTAAATCAACATCTTCCAATGCACGCGCAAGGCCAAATTTAAAAAATCTGCTTTTAGGATAATCGGATAATACAGACTGCGAAAGCTTTACAGATTTTTTATAATCTCCTTTATCTATATAAATCCATATCAAAGAATTAATCGCAAGGTAAGAGTTATAAGAAGAATTTATAACTGCCTTTTCAAGCAAATTAATCCCTTCCTCTCGTTCATCCTCAACAAATGGAAGCCAGTCGAGGAAATCCATTTCTTTACTCTTCCAGTATTTGTAAGTACCGATTGCTATAAGTGCTTCATAAAAATCGGGATTGATGGAAATACATTTCTCAAAAAGATTTACAGAAACTACACCAGATCCAAAAGCAGAAAGCCAGTCCCCGTTCAAAGCATTAAAGTATGCTTCATATCCATTTGCAAGCGCGAGGAAATAATAATTCCATGTGTCATTCTCGTCCTTATCAATAAGTTCTTCCGAAATTTCTTTTGCTTCCTCAAGTTTTGTTTGAATGATTTTTGTATTAAAAGGAATATCCAGATCATAAGATTTAGCAATCTCGACTGCTGCAAAATAAATTTTACCTAAAGGAAGATTCGGAAATTCTTTTTCAAGGATAACGAAATCCCGTTTTGCAAGATCATAATTTTGATTTATAATATTTTTAATCCCTGACTTGAGCAGAGAATCTATTTTTCGATCTGGATAAACCTGAGCTGAAATGAATGAAAGGTTAAAACAAAAAAATGTTAAGGTAAAGAAAAGTCTATAGGTAAGTAAAACTGAGAAAAAATGAACGAATGATTGATTAAATGATTTTGTTATTTGACATTCATCCATACATTCATTCAACCATACCCATGGATTATAAAGTACCAAAAGTCCTGTCTCCTGCGTCTCCAAGTCCCGGCAAAATATAACCTTTATTATTCAATTCCCTGTCTAATACTGCACAATAAATTTCTGTACCGTTATGCTCTTTATTAATTTTTCGAACTCCTTCAGGTGCTGCAACAAGGCAAGCAAAAACAATTTCCTTTCCTCCTCTTTTTTTCAGAAACTTTAATGCCTCAGATGCACTTCCACCTGTTGCAAGCATTGGATCGAGAAGAATGATCTTCGAATTGTTCCGGAGTACAGGAGTTTTAAAATAATACTCCATTGGTTTTAACGTTTCTTCATTTCTCTGAAGCCCGATATGCCCGACTTTACAATCAGGAATTACATCAAGAAAACCGCTTACCATACTCAAACCAGCCCTGAGAACTGGAATAAGAACAATCTCCTCCTCAAGTTTATATCCTTTGGTTTTTTCAAGAGGAGTATCAACACTAATGGTTTTTAGTTTTAATTCCCTGCTGATCTCTACAGCAAGAATATTTGAAAGCCTTCTTACAGCTGCTCTGAAATATTCGGGCTGAGTATTTTTATCTCTTAATAAAGTAATATCCCGTTTAACTAACGGATGTTCAATAAGGTGGAAGTTTTTGAAATTGTTTTTCATTAGTTAACCTTTGCGAATCAATTAATTTTTCTTCCCAGCAAAGATAATAAATTTATTTGCGGAGAAAGCGGCGGCGTATAATTGTAATTTATTACAGCAAGAATTCCGGCAGATTGTTTAGTTTTAATTAATGCAGAAATCAAATCTCCATATCCGGAAACTTCCTTCCCACCGAAAAAAGATGCGCCAAGAATTCTTTTAGAATTTTCTTCATAAATAATTTTGCCAAATATTCTTTCACTTCCAGGCATAATTGAAACTAAGTTCCTCCCGGTTTCTGTTACTGTTTTAATTTTTAATTTATTTTCTTTTGCCTCTGAAGAATTAAGTCCAACATTTATATAAAATTTATCCCAGAGCTTAACTGAGATATTCTTAACCGCAGGGTTTATCCTGTTATTTTTCCCTGCAGCATTTTCTCCTGCGATATGTCCATAATCATGAGAAAGTGTTGCAAGCGGTAAATAAAAAGGACGATGACTAATTTCATTTAAGATTTCAATACAATCTCCCACTGCATAAATGTGAGCATCAGATGTTTTCAAAGTTGCATCAACCTTAATTCCTCCATATTCTCCGATTTCCAGCTTAGCTTTTTTTGCCAGATCAGAATTGGGAATAAAACCGACAGACATAATGATCAGATCAACTTCTATAATCCTTCCATCAATGTTAAGACTTTCTATTTTATCATCAGCATAATTTGGTTTAAGATTTTTTACCCCACCAAAAAATCTAACATTTTTTTTTGCAAGAAGTTCTTCAATTAATAATTGAATTTCAGGTTCTGCGAAAGGTAAAGGATGTTTCTCCTGTTCAACCACAACTACCTCAAATCCTCTTGTACTTAAAGCATCAGCCGCTTCAAGTCCAATATATCCCGAACCAATTACAGCAACATTCTTAATTTCTTTTTTAAGATATTCCTGAATTCTTAAAAGATCATTAATGCTTTTCAGTTCAAATAAATTTTCAGCAGGAACAGAAAACTGTTTAAGTGATTTTGGCTTGGCCCCTGTTGCAATTATAAGCTTATCATATTTATAAAAGTGAATAGTTCCATTGTAAAGATCAAGTACCTTTATCTCTTTATCTTTCCTGTTGATTTCCTCAACTCTATGATTTGTATAAACATTAACTCCTTTTTCTTTTCTGAAAGTTGCCGGATCATAAATCAGAAGATCTTTGTAATTTTTTATTTCCCCGGAAAGAACATAAGGAATTTCACAAGTGCCTGTTGAAATATATTCACTTGCTTCAAAAATGGTAACATTCGCTTCGGGATTTATTCGTTTAGCTTTTGCAGCAGCAGCAGCTCCTGCTGCATTTCCGCCAATTACAATTATTTCCCTCGGCTTTATCATTGAGTCCACTCCGAAAAGTTGTATTCTCGAAATGTCATTCCCACGAAAGTGGGAATCCAGAACGCATTCAAGAGGTATAGATTCCCGTTTACACGGGGATGACATTTTCGGAGTGGACTCATCATTTTAATTTAAAAACCATTGTAAACGAGATACCCTCAAACCCAAAATGCCTGCGGATAGTTTTCTCAAGAAATCTTTTATAATTATCAGGAATGTCTTTAGGACGATTAGTTGAGAAAATAAAAACCGGGTAATAATCACCGCCCTGTGTTACATATTTTATTTTTACTTCTTTACCTGTACCTGTCGATGGCGGCGGATTTCTTTCTATTTCAGGAAGCAGAACATCATTTAATTTACTTGTCGGAATTTTCTTTTTTCTCTCTTCACCTACTTTAAGACATAAATCAATAAGCTTAAAAATTCTTTGCTTTGTTAATGCAGAAATAAAGATTACAGGTACAAAATCTATCGAACCCATTTCATCTTTTATTGCTTTCTCTTGTTTAACAGCGGTGTTAGTATCTTTTTCGATAAGATCCCATTTATTAATGGCAAGTATTAATCCTTTTCTTCTTCTTACTGCTTCTTC
>CAYNUV010000332.1:0-4182 GCA_964400245.1 uncultured Ignavibacteriaceae bacterium | reverse complement strand
AAATTGTGAAATAAAAAAAACAAATGACTTAACTCTCTTCCAAAGATAGAACAATATCATTAATGAACAATTATTTATTTGTTTTTATTTGAATAATGACCTTCATAAATGTAAAAGTTGGGATTTCAATTAACGTCATATGTCTCATATTTAGACAAATTAATGATTAAAGATTGTAATGTGAGTTTAATTTAGGATTGGAGATGAATAATGAACTTCAAAAAATATTTAATAGCAGCTAATTATTTTTATATTGTCGCAGGAAGAAAATACAGAAGGATGCTTATGTAGTATCTGCATCCTTCTGTAATTGAAATTGATTAAAGTTTTATAAATAGGTAATCTAAAGAATACCTCTTACTCAATCTTAATTTTTCTATTTTTAATTATATATATAAAACCAACAACTAACATAACAGTTCCCCACCAGATTCTAGGTTGAAGATCATATAATACTGATTTTGATTCAGGAGGAGATGAGAGATTAATTAAACCAGTAACAAGTATTATCAATCCCATTATAAAGAGAATTAAGCCTACAAAATACCAAATTGGTTTCATGTTTTCTCCTTCTACCAGTAATAAATATTTAAAATAACAAAAACAATTAGCGAAATTATTGCCCAGAATTCAGGTTTTTGAATAAGCTTTTTATCCTTATCAATAGTTTCAAGAGTTAAACCTTTTACTAACCCAACCAATTCCTCTTTAGGTTTTTTCTTAGTAAAAAGACTAATCAAAATTGTAGCAAAAAAGCATATTAACCATGCCCACCAGGCACGCCAAAAATTTGCTGCCATTTCACTTGAGGCTTCTGACATTGTAATTAAGCTTAAGCTAATCCAGTTAAATTTTACAGCCAGATATAATGTGAAAGAAGAACCCATTCCAAGCACTAACCCCCAAAAAGCACCATTTGGGGTAATCCATACTACAAACATTCCAAGAAGCATTGTTGCAAATAAAGGAGCGTTAACCCAAGAGAATATTGCCTGCATATAATCCATTATACTTGGAAAACTTTTAGCCCAATAAGCAGTTACCAGACTAAGCAAAACACCAACTATTGTAGCTGCTCTTCCCATCTTGAGAAGATGAGCATCAGATGCATTTTTTTTAATAATAGATTTATAAATATCGTAAGTCCAAACTGTGTTAAATGCACTAATGTTTCCTGCCTGGCCAGCCATAAAACCAGCAAGTAAAGCAGTAACGCCAAGTCCCACAAGTCCTGAAGGATAATACCTGGCTATAAGCAATGGAAGGGCTGAATCATAATTTACCTGGTCACCATCTTTTAACAATTGAAAACCGGAATTGGGATCATTTGCAAGAATCAAAGCAATTAATCCGGCAAGAATTACAATAAATGGAATTGCCATTTTAAAGAATGAAGCTAAGATAGGAGTCATCCTTGCAGTATTGAGATCCTTTGCACTGAATGCTCTTTGAACTACAAGAAAATCTGTTGTCCAATATCCAAATGAAAGAACAAATCCCAACCCTAAAACTATTCCTCCCCATGAAACTAGCATCCCATTCTCTGCCGGGTTACCTGAAGTTGACCAGAGTGTATTGAATGATTGAGGTATGCGTGCAAATATTTCTTGAATGCTTCCTATTTCAATTATGCCTAAAACTGATACGAGAAATAACCCAAACCAGATTAAGAAGAATTGAATAATCTCTGTAAAGATTGCAGACAGCAATCCACTTAAAGTTACATAAAGTGCAACAGTAACTGCTGATAGCCACATACTTACATCCCAATTCCATCCAAGAAACGTATGCAGAACAAGAGCCATTGCATAGAGATTAATTCCCGAAACAAGCAATGTCATTATTCCAAATGCAAATCCATTTAGTACACGGGTTTTTTCATCGAAACGCAATTTTAAATATCCTGGAACTGATTTAATTTTTGCACTGTAATAAAATGGCATCATATAAATACCGAGAAAAATCATTGCCGGAACAGCTCCTATCCAGTAGAAGTGCGCAACATACATTCCGTATTTAAAAGTATTGCCTGTCATTCCCAATAATTCCAATGCCCCAAGGTTTGCGGAAAGGAATGCTATACCTGCTACCCAGGCGCTATTCTTCCTTCCAGCCATGAAAAAATCTTCTTCATTTTTGGTAAATTTCTTTAGATAGAAACCAATGCCCAGAACAAATGCAAAGTAGATTGCGATAATAAGCCAATCTACAAATGTTAAACCTATAGTAGTCATAAGTTCCCTTTTTTCTTTATTAATGATTAATAAATAAAAAATCTTACCCTAATCATACCTATTAAAAAAAAGGTGATGAACAAATAAGATTATAATTAAGAGCTATTAAAAATTCACTCAACTCAAACAAAGTGCGCCCTGATTTCTAATTGATAAAACTCTCACAGCATCTTTATCAAATGCACCAGACATAAATTGTCTATACTCATCAACTAAATTATTTGGAAGAAAAACCTGGATTGTTCCTGCAAATCCTCCGCCGTGTACCCTGCTTGCACCTTTTCCTTGTTTCTGTATAAAAATATCACTCAATGCTAATGCTAAAGAAAGACTTTGATTATTGGGATTTTTTTGAGAGTATATGTTCTGCAAATATTTAAATGAAGAATTACCTGACTCTGTTACTAATTTTAAGAATTGTTCAAAGTTATTCTCTTTTAGTGCCTTTATTTGTTTATCAACTCTTTTATTTTCTTCAATAAAATGAATTGCTCTTAAAATTGCTCTGTCACTTATTTTTGTCCTGGTATCCTTTAAAGTTTTCAGGAGATTGTCTAAATCCAAATCTCTGCAGTAATCTTTATTAAAGTAGTTGGCAATTTGCTTCATTTCGTTTGTAATGCTGGAATAATCATCTGTCAGGTCAGCATGATTTCCACCTGTGTCAACAACTAAAAGGCTGAAGCCGGTTGATGAAAAATCGAAATTTATTTTTTCAACAAGTGGTTTTTTAGGATCATTGAAATCTATTGCTACAATACCGCCTGTTACACATGCTATTTGATCCATAAGTCCGCAGGGTTTTCCAAAGTACACATTTTCAGCATACTGACTTATTACAGCAATCTCATTACTTTGAATAGCCCCATCATTAAAAAAATAATTGAATATTGTTCCAATCAACACCTCAATAGAAGCTGATGAACTTAGGCCTGAACCAATCAACACATCGCTTGAAAGGAAAATATTAAGTCCACCAATTTTATAATCTCTTTTTATTAGGCCAGAAGCGATACCTCTTACAAGAGAAGCTGAAGTACTTTTTTCTTTTTCAATAGGATTTAATAAATTTAAATCAACTTTGAAGGGTTCCTCAAATTGTTCCGAATAAAAGATTACTTCATTAGTATCATTCCGGGAAACTACAGCGATTGAATCAAGGTTTACACTTGCTGCAATTACTTTTCCATGATTATGATCGGTATGATTGCCGCTTATTTCAGTTCTTCCGGGTGAACTGAAATATCTTACTTGCTGTTCCCCAAAAATCTTTTCAAAATCATTTAGTAATTTTCTATAACGATTTTTTTGATAACCATTATGGAAATCATTCCCATAAAGATTTTGTATGGATATTTCCTGATCTGCATCAGATAAATTAATACTCATATATTAAACTTATTGTTTAAGTTAGGAAATCCCAAATGAAACTGGCTGTGAATCATTATTTTTTTTCTGCATTCTCAATTCATCATTCCAGAGTTTCTATAAAATTTATTTTTTTTAATTTTATTCCATAATTATTTAATTCCTTACCGGGTTCCGGTAATGGAATTGAAAGCTGAATAGATTCCAGCTTAAGATTTTTATAATTGCCCGATTGTGGTACCGATTCAAACCAATATGGAAGAAAAGTAGGATATGGCCTTGGTAATAAAGCATATTTTAATTTCTCAGGTTTAGATATTGGTACAATTATTTTTTCATAATCTGATTTAAGAGCTACTTTTCTTTCAAACCCGGCACTATTGTTAAAAATCATTCTTACATTAATTGAATCCGGACCATTAGGTGTTTTCTTTATCTCAAATTCAATATTATCATCAACAATTTGAATATTCTTTATATACTCTCCAACATAAAATTGCAAAGCTAATTCAGAAAATTTTTCCCGTACTCTTCTTATGTTAATATTTAATTCCTGTTCATAATCCTCATCAAAAGTATA
>CAYNUV010000331.1:0-4203 GCA_964400245.1 uncultured Ignavibacteriaceae bacterium | reverse complement strand
CCGGTATTGGTATCTAACAATGCACGGATGACAGCAACATTAGACCAGGTTCTGAACACTTCATCAAAAGCTCTATATATAATCATAACCTTATTTTATATACTTTTGTGTATAAATATATATTTTAGTATATAAACTCTCAACATGCTATTATAATAATTTTTCAATCTTTAAATTTTGTAATCCCTGCCTGCACGAACTCACTTTTCAAATTACTTCAAACCTTAACCAGTTAACCCGTCCCTTTTCCGAATTGGGTGCACCGGCTGTAAAAATAACAACATCACCTTCTTTAACATGACCACTCTCGACAATCAATTTTTTTGCTTTATCAATAGCAATTTTTTCTTTATCAATTCCATCCATAAAGATTGAACTTACACCCCACCGTAAGCAGAGATTATTCATTGTATCAAAATTGTTTGTGAAAGCTATAATTCTTGCCTGCGGCCTGAACTTGGCAAAATTTATTGCAGTTCTTCCTTTGAAAGTGAAAGCAACTATAGCAGCGGCATTTACCTGCTTGCTAATTGAAGAAATTGCCCTCCCGACGGAATCAAAAAGATTTTCTTCAATACTTTTGGGAATTTTAAACTGCTGTTCAAGAACAGGCTGCAGATGCAATTCAGTATTTTTCAAAATGGCATTCATTATCTGAACAGTTTTCAATGGGAATTTTCCAACAGAAGTTTCTCCACTTAACATAACTACATCCGTTCCATCCCAAACAGCATTAGCAACATCGGAAGCTTCAGCACGTGTCGGCACCGGGTTATTGATCATTGATTCCAGCATTTGTGTTGCTGTTATTACAAGTTTGCCAACAGCATTACACTTTTTTATAATCATCTTTTGAATAACAGGAACTTCCTGTGGCTGCAGTTCAACTCCGAGATCACCACGTGCAATCATAATTCCATCAGCAGCTTCAAGTATTTCATCAAAGTTGTCAACTGCTTCCTTCTTTTCGATTTTGGCAATAACAGGTTTATCCTGCCCGCGATTTATTAACCATTCTTTTAGTGAAAGTATATCTTCTGCACTTCTTACAAAAGAAAGAGCTATGAAATCAACTCTGTGTTTAAGGATGAATTCAAGATCGTTGTAATCTTTTTCTGTAACAGCTTTTGCCGAGATTTTCATACCGGGAAGGTTCATTCCTTTTCTTGGTTTCAATTTCCCGCCGTTTTCAATTATGCAGATAAGAGATTCCTTTTTCTTTTCAATGATACTTAGTCTTATCAGGCCATCATCAATAAGTATTTGATCACCAATCGCCGCATCTTTAATAAGGTAAGGGTATGAAGTTGATATTTTATCTTTTGTCCCAATTATTTTTTCTGTTGTGATTTCAATTTTATCACCTGTTACCAATTCAATTTCAGTTTCAGCGAGTTCTCCAATCCTGATTTTCGGTCCCTGAAGATCAACAAGGATAGCGAGCGGAGTTTTTTCATCTACACAGGCATCATTAATGTTGTTAAATATTTTTTCATAAAAATTATAATCACTGTGGGAGAAGTTCAGCCGTACTCCATTCATTCCTGCCTGGATTAATTTTTTTATATCTTCAACAGTATTGGAATTTGGACCAAGAGTGCCAAGAATTTTTGTTTTTGTAAATACATCAGAAAGTCTCGAAATCATCTCTTCCTTTTTACAGATGAATTTTTATTCTTCTTACCCATTGCTCTTGATTTTGCATAAAGCACTTTAATTTTTCTCTCAACAAGATAAAAAACTGATCCAGGCTCATAACCTTTTTTAATTTTTTTACCGGCTTTAATGCCGGTTAAAATTTCAACCCCTTCTTCAACTCTTTCAATAGCATAAATATGGAATTTCCTTTCTTGCACAGCCTGAATTATATCTTCTCGAAGCATTAATTCCTTTACATTAAGTTGAGGAATAATAACTCCCTGTTTCCCGGAAAGCCCTCTCGATTTACAAACGTCATAAAATCCTTCTATCTTTTCATTAACTCCGCCAATTGGCTGAACATCGCCTTTTTGATTTAAAGAACCTGTAACAGCAATCGATTGTTTTATCGGTCGTCCCGATAGTGTTGAAAGTAATGCAAATATCTCTGCACAAGATGCACTATCTCCATCAACAGTTCCATATGATTGTTCAAACACAAGATTTGCATTAAATGAAAGCGGGATATCTTGTCCGAAAGTTTCCTTAAAGTATCCTGAAATAATCAGAACACCTTTTGTATAATGTCTTCCACTCATTCCGGCTTCACGTTCAACATTAATAATGTTTCCACTGCCTAAAGAAACAGTTGCAGTAATTCTTGTTGGCCTCCCAAACGAATAGTAATCTGCGCCATAAACAGCTAAACCATTAATCTGTCCTATTCGTTCTCCTTCAACATCAATAAGCAAAGTATTATCTTCAATCATATCGGAAATTTTTGATTCAAGCATTCCATGTCTTTCTTTGGCATTATTAAAAGCTTTTTCAACATGAGCAGCGGAAACAATTTTGAATCCATCATCATTAGCCCAGAAACTTGCTTCTCTTGCAAGATCGGCAATCCAGGAAAAACGTGTAGTTAATTTATTTTTTTGTCCCGCATATCTTGCACTTAGTTCAAGTATATATGCAATTGCGAGTTTATCAAACTCATATAAGTTTTCTTCCTTTATCAATTTCTTAATCACCCTTGCATATTCATGAATAACTTTATCCGATCTTTTTATTTCGAAATCAAAATCCGCTTTGACTTTAAACATTTTTTTAAAATCATATTCGTGGTCTGCAAGCAATGAGTAAATATTCTGGCTTCCAATAAGGATGACTTTTGTATCAATCTTAATAGGTTCCGGTTTAAGTGTTGTTGCAGAAAGTTGAAAGTATGAAGGAGAATCCTGAATTTCAAGAATATTATAAGTAAGAACACGCTTAAGTGTTTTCCAAACTCCGGGTTCTTCAAAAAGATGATAGACATTTAAAACAAGATAACCGCCGTTTGCTTTTAAAAGTGAACCTGCTTTTATCCTTGTAAAATCGCTGTACCATCCGCCTTTACCATCGTTTATCTTTTCAATTGTTCCAAATGTATTTACATAATTTGGTGAAGTTTCAACAATGACTGGGCATTCTTCAATCTCACTGTTATCAAGAATTACATTAACCTCGTACTCTTTGAAATAATCAATTACAAAACCATCGGAAGTTGTTTCCTCTTCAGGTTTAATACCTTTAAATACCTGCAGGTTTTCAAGAATATTATCTTCAACCTGTGAAATATATTCCCCGATTTTTTCGGAAGTATATGCTTCTCTCAGGTTATCAAGCACGCCATTAACTATCAAGAGTGTAATTTCTTTCTCAAGCTCAATTAATTTTTGTTGAAATCCCTGGCTTGTCTTTAATCCTTTTTTAAATAAAAGCTGAAGCTCTTCCTGGTACTCATTATACTTTTTAATGATTTCCTGAGCTTGCTCTTTTGTAATTTTACTTTTCTTTACCTGGTCTTCCAGTTGGTAAATTGGAACGGGTTTCTCATCAATTATCGGCAGGATATCGGGCCGTGCTACTTTCCCGACTTTTATTTGCCCAAGGGAGAAATTATCTTTTTTTATTTTCTCCTCAAAAGCATTCATTAATTTTTGTTCTTCATTTGTGTAGTTATTTAAAATCTCCTTCTTCCTTTCAAGATAAGCTTCACTCTCAAAAGATTGAGGAATTTTTTCTCTGAGAATATTTATTGCTGATGTGAAATCGTTTTTAAATTGTTTTGCTTTCCCTTTTGAAAATGTAAGAAGTATTGGTCTGTCGGGATCTTTAAAATTATTCACATAAGCATAATCCATCAATGGAGGACATTGAGATGATATCGTCTCGAGTATTTTTTTTACAGTAGTTGCCTTGCCTGTTCCGGAAAGCCCGGCAATATAAATATTATAGCCGGGAGATCTTAAATCAACGCCAAGTTTGAGAGCTTTTAAAGCTCTTTCCTGTCCAAGTATTCCTTCAATCGGTTTAAGGTCTTCTGTAGATTCAAATTCAAACAAGTCGGGGTTGCATCGCCATCTTAAGTCTACAGGTTTAAGCTCGAGGGAGGATTTTATTTTTTTTGTGGAAGTCATTTTAAATCCTTAGTAAGAGAATTATTCAATAAAAATCACTGCAAAATCTAACCATATTATTCCCGAATTTCAAAAGTTACTGTTATAAGTTATTTGTATATTT
>CAYNUV010000330.1:0-4205 GCA_964400245.1 uncultured Ignavibacteriaceae bacterium | reverse complement strand
GGGCAGAGAATCGTCCCAACATTTTGAACTCAACTGGGATGAACATACCTATAGGATCAACTATCCTTGTTCCTATACTAATAACTTTGTGTGGAATACTTTGTTGAAGAAACCGGTCAAAGTAGTCTGTTGTTCCTATCCATATAGCTTTTGCAGCTTCAGTATCCTGGCGAAGGAACTGAGCATCCCATCTTAATCCATCTAATTGTTCGGTGGCTAAACCTGTACGCCCGGTTTCAACTTCCATGCCTGCAGCAGAAAACCAACTGTGTAATGAGCCTACTCTAAACCATTTTATTTCTGTTGGATCCTGGGTCTGTCCGAAGATATTGCTGCTAAAATTAATCAGCAATAAAATTATCAAACTTACTTTATAGAATGTTATTGCTCGCATAGGATTACTTTCCTGATTTTTATTCTTTATAATTTTATTTGAGCTGATATTCCAATAAAAACATTACGAGGACTCAAAAAATTAAATGATGTCATGTTAGGCATGTCTATATAAGCTTTATCATCAAGCACCTTCTCAAGTTTTGAATTATCAACTTGTACCCATGAACCATTTACATACTGCATATATGTTCCTGAACTGCTTTCATAATAGAATGGTATTGAACTTGGATTTGTCAAACTGGAAACATTTGTTACCTGAATAATTGGTTGATATGTCACATCAGGATCGCGGAATTCACCATACTGGTCATCTCCAACAATATTTTCATAGTTATCACTTGCCGGCAAATGTAATGACTGCCAGTAAGTTGTGAAGTCTTCGTTGTCTTCAAAACCGACTAGTGAAAGCCTTTGGATATTGAATACATTAGAAACATCAACAAGGAAGGTTAAAACTACAGTACCAAGGTCAAAATCTTTACTTAGACGTAAATCGAGATTCCAATAGTCCTTTGCCTGAACATTCTGAATTCCGGTTCCAAGACTAGCCCAAAATCCTGCTCTCCAGCTTCCTATAAAAGTAAGATAAAAATTACCAAGTAATCCATTACCTAAGAACTCAGGACCAAAATCAGTTGGAGTAGATAAAGTTAAAACTAAATTTGTATAAGGCTGTGGGACAGGTTTGTTTTGTGCAAAGTTGCCTATGTTTTCATTAAATCTTTTTTGTGCTGATGGATCTTCAAAAATCTGGTCCCTACCAAATCTTCCCTGCGAAGTAACCTGGTATGTATATGTAAGAAAACCCTTAAACCAATTACCTGTCAATTTTTTAAAAGTTACTTCAAATCCTCTTATGTCTTCATAATTATTTGAGTTTATCGCATTGTAAGTAACTGTTCCATCAGCACTGAAATATCGGGTTACTGCCAATTGATCAGTTATATCGTGATAAAAGCCTGAGAGTTGAATTAAATATTCATCAAAAAGTGCGTGATCATATCCAAGTTCATAAGATACTGTTTTAGCTAATTCAAGGTTTGGATTGCCAAAAAGCTTAACCTGACTTTGAGCGCCTCTCGATAGTTGGTATAGCTGATCATAACTGGGTAGTTGTTTGAAGTATCCGTAGTTAAAATATAATTTTGAATTTTCTGTAATAGGATGTGAAATCCCTAAGCGCGGACTAACTGAAAATTGTTTTTCTGCTGAAATAACATCGTACTGAACATTTTGAGAGAAGCCAGCTCCAAAAAACTGCTTGTTAAATTTGTCAACATCAGCCCAATCTGTTTGAGAATCATTATAATCTAATCTTACTCCAACATTTGCAATGAACCCTTCGAATTCTAGTTTATCCTGGATATAAAAAGCGGCTCTTATAGGATTGTATTTTTCTTTTATATAAGTATTGCTTTCAGGAAAAACCTGATTGACTATACCAAAATTGAGATCAAGAGTATTATATGCGAACTCAACGCCTGTTTTAACCTGATTATTAAAATTAACCTGGCTTGTCAAATCAAACTTAAGAGTCATCGAAGTTGTTTTCGAACTGTCTCTTGCTGTACTTGTATGACCACCAAAAAAGAATTCTGAAACACCAATTCCTGTAGATGGGACTGGACTAAACCCGAATGGAGCTTCATCGACAAAATAACCTGGGATAATTTCATACTTATCTGTCTCATCACGACGAGATGCTGGTCCTGTTTCATATTCCCTTCTGAAGTAATCTATCCTCAAGTCATAAAAAGTGTTGGTACTAATTACATGTGTCAGGTTAGTAGAAAAACCCAGGTGATTCACTTCAGAAAGACTATAATACGAATTGGAAAAAACCCTGCTGTGGTTTTGAGAAAGCAAACTTATATTATTTGCTATCTGGAAAGGCGACTTGATAAAGCTTGTGTAGTTTGGTAATCCATTAGTCCCTCCAAACACTGCTTGTTCAGTACCATTTACAGCAATATTAAAACTCTTCCCCATAGTGCCTGAAAAAGTCAATTTTATTCCTTGACTCATATCTGATGTTAATTTTAAAGTCCAATTATCTTCCACATAATCGTTTCTAGTTAATGGTATTAAAAGCATTTCTCTGGTTTTTTTATATGAGAGAAAGAATCTTAAATCTCCCAATGGTTCCCCAATTAGTGGAATTGGTCCACCAATACCTGCATCAATATCATAATCAGCTTGATCTGTAACAGGTCTTTTACGATGCTGCCATTGAAATAATCTTTTAGCTCCTTCCGGAGATAAATCATTTGCCGGATCACTGTCCTCCAATAATTTTCTTGATAATTCATTCCATCCTTCAAAAACAGGATATTGAGCCTGTGTAAATTCATCCCAGCTTCCATTTGCTGTTCCAACATATGCAACTTCAGAATCTAAGTAAGGACGCAACCAAAAAGAATTTGGATCGTATGGAGACAAACCGAAGTGTTTATAAGCCGGTGAACTATATCTGATAGTAAATGAAGCTGTATATTCTGTTTTACTGCCTTCTTTAGTAATGACATTTAAAATACCAGAACGAACCTGACCGTATTCAGCATTAAATCCTCCTCTTTCCAGTGAGACCTGTTCAATTGAACTTAATGCTACATTAGTAATAGGAAGATTATTCCTTGCATCTCTCATTGCAAAACCATCTACTAAGAATAGAGATTGATCAGCACCTCCGCCACGAATAATCAAACCATCTTCAACACCGGCTTGCAATTCAATTATTCCAGTAATACTACTTACCTGAAGTTCTTTTAATTCAGTAGCATCTATCGTTGTTATACTGGAGGAAACATCTTCATCAACTATTTTCCGCTCTGCTACAACAGTTATCTCATCAACAGTAATAGATTCTTCCTGCAGTTCAAAATCAATCCTCTCGGTCTGATCGATTTTAACACGTACCTCACTAACTGAAACTGTCTGGTAACCAACCATTGATACTTTTACAGTATAAATCCCTGGAGGAACATTTAATATGGTATACTGGCCATCTATATCTGTTGCCGCACCTAATGAAGTACCTTCGATGATTATGTTTACACCAGGTAATGGTGCATCTGTATTATCTACCACTATGCCCGCGATTTTACCAGTAGTTCCGGCAAACAGATCTATTATGATAAGGAAGAAGAGAGGGAATTCTCTAAAAAAAGTTCTTTGTAAATAATTAACCATTCTTTCCTCCTCTTTTAAAAAGAGTAATTATTAAAACTTTAGAAACAATCTGAACCCTGATTTATTCTTTTCACAAAGTCTTATGACAATCATTTTTTTTCAAAAGCTTTACTTGCATAAAATTCCATTGATGCCCTATGATTTAGAGTTTTGGTAATTAAACTGCTTGCACCAAGGACAGCAGCCATTCCATTTTCCAGTGACGATTTTAATAGTTTTACTTTTCCTTTATGTATGCTTAATAAATTCTCTTCGAAATACTTTCGCGTAGGTTTTAAAAGTAAATCACCTGAATCAGCAAGGCCGCCAAAAAATATTATTGCTTCTGGAACAAGGCTAGTTGCTAGATTTGCCAATTCTTTCCCCAATACTTCACCTGTGTATTGGAAAGCTTTAATTGCAATAGGGTCACCTTTTATCGCGAGTCTACTTATTATTTCCCCAGTCATTTGATTATTGGGAATACTACGGAGTTCACTTGGTTCATTATATTGAGCCATCAATTCAAATGCGGTTCTGCAAATACCATTTGCTGATGCATAAGTCTCAAGGCATCCAAATCTACCGCAATTACATTGACGCCCACCTGATTTAATAATTGTATGACCAAATTCACCTGC
>CAYNUV010000329.1:0-4208 GCA_964400245.1 uncultured Ignavibacteriaceae bacterium | reverse complement strand
ATTGCAGTTCTTCCTCCTGTTCCAAGTTCAGGAAATTCCGGGGATTCATCATAAGGATACCAGATCCACGCTGTCTTAGATTCAGGTAGTTGAACAGAACCCGTATTATTTGGTGAGTTATTAACAGGATTATCGCAATCAAAAGGTAATCCGGAAGTTCCTGGTGGTACAAAATCATAATCAATATATGGTTTTTTATCAGCTATACAATATGGCCAACCGTAATTACCGGGTCCACGAGCCTGGTTCCATTCATCATAACCTTTTGGTCCACGTGTAGGTTCATCGTTTCCGGCATCCGGTCCAACTTCTCCCCAATAAAGCCAACCTGTTGTGCTGTCAACAGAAATCCTGAAAGGATTCCTGCATCCCATAATATAAATTTCCGGTTTACCTGCTGAACCATCGGGAGGAAAAAGATTACCTGCCGGAATTGTATAAGTACCATCTAACTGAGGTGTAATTCTTAAAATCTTTCCACGGAAATCATTTGTATTAGAAGCAGATTTTTGTGCATCCCAGGCAGAACGCCCCAGGCGTTCATCAATTGGAGCAAAACCTCCTGAGTCAAATGGATTTGTATTATCACCAGTAGATATAAATAAATTTCCACCCGGCCCAAATGCTAAAGAGCCTGCAGAATGACAACATTGATCCCTCTGAACTGGAATTCCTAGCAATACTTTTTCAGAGTTCATATCAAGCTGATCACCAACAAGTGTAAAACGCGATACGTGCTGTTTAGGTTCAGAACCAGCAGGTGAGTAAAAAAGATAAACCCAGTTATTAATTTCAAAATCGGGATCGAGAGCAATTCCTAATAATCCATCTTCATTAAAGGTATTTACAGGAATAGTTCCTGCTAAAGTAATACTTAAATCTGCAGGATTGTAAATCTTAACCTGACCCGGACGCTGGACATATAAAACTCTTCCATCCGGTGCAACTGTTAAGCTCATTGGATCTAATGTATTATCATCCAGAATTATTTTTTCAAACTTTGCATCCATTGTCGCACAATCACCATCAGCAATACCTGCTACGTAAAGTATTCCACCAAGAATGTGCTGCAAAAATAATGGTTCGGTATAACTTGCTTCAGTATGTCCTAAAGCTGTATACCAGGCAAGCCCTCCATCATATTCATGACACCAGGCAACAGGATGATCATATCCATCTTCTCCACCGGAATAAGTATTCTCATCAAGCGTTGCCAAAATGTGTACATCACTACGCGGATTAATTTGAAAATTATACCATTCATCAGTGCGGAACCAACGTTCCGGCAATAATTCTGTTGAAGGATGATTATCATCTGCAACAACTATTGTCGCGTTTTGTATCGCCGGATGACTTTGGAAATATGCTCCGACCAGATTACCATACCAGTACCAATCATATTCTGTATCTGAAGCTGAATGAATACCTATATATCCACCACCAGATTGTATATATTGTTCAAAAGCAGCTTGCTGTAATTCATTAAGTACATCACCTGTTGTCAGAAGAAATATAACAGCATGGTATTGTGCCAGATTATTTTTTGTAAACAATTCTGCATTTTCAGTTGCATCAACTTCAAAATTATTTTCCACACCTAACTGTTGAATAGCTGCAATCCCATTGGGAATTGATGTATGACGAAAACCAGCGGTCTTACTAAACACAAGAACCTTAAATGCACCATTGGATTGATTACTGTTATTCACAGTCCTCGGATAGTTAAATACAGAGTATAACATTATTAGAGGCAGAATGTAAATGAACCTGAATGTGATCAGATTTTGTTTAGAAGTTCTATTAATGATTTGGACCATTGTTTTACCTGATTCATTAAAGTTTATTTAACTAAAAAAATCTATAGAAATTAATGTCAGATTTTTGACTATTTATTTATTTTATTAATTAAACTCATCAGTCCTGAAAGGGGAAGCAGGAAGTCCTTCCTTGTTAAATAAATTTGCTCCTTCAGGATTATCAGCCCATGCATATCTTACAGCAATCGGATTAAGAATTTTATCGCTCCAAACAATAACTTTATCATTTTCAATTTTTGCATTTGCCCAAACAAACTGTTTGTCTTCTCCTGCTATCGCAAAATATTCTAGTTCATCATTTCCTTTTGCAATTAAGCCACTGCCAATGTTTGTAAATGATAATATTATTTTATTTCCTTCAACTTTCATAGACTGATAAATCGGTCCGGAATAAACAACATCCTCATCACTATAAGCTACTTTTTGTGCTACTAATGAAAGACGTCTGCCTACATCTTTTTTATTTAAAGGATGAATATCATTCCATTCTCCAATATCAATAGTTACAGCCATGCCTGTATTTGATACTGATAAAGTTTTAAGCTGGGATTCACGTATTAATGCCCAATTACTTTCAGAAGGTTGGTCTTTAGTTTCCATAAAATTAGGTAGTTGTACAAATAAAAATGGAAAATCTCCCTGATTCCATTTATTTCTCCAATTCTGAATCAAAGCTTGAAATAATTCTATATATTCAGTTGGCCTTTCAGCGTTGGATTCACCCTGATACCAAATTACTCCTTTAATTCTATAGTTTATGAGAGGACCAATCATTGCATTATATAAACCCAATGGTTTCCATTTTATAAAAGTCTGGCTTGCTAAAGGTTCCATTTCAGCACCAAGTTTATATTGCCAATCGCCTTTTAAATCGATACTAACTTCTCCTGAAATTATTTCATATTTATTGTCAGGTACAAAACCGCCTTTCCCTTCGTTACTAATAACGCGTACAACTATTGTATTCTCACCATCCTTTAGAACTTTTGAAGGTATATCATATCTTCTTGGAGGATACTGATAACTTGTTGTTCCAATAAACACACCATTAATAAAAACAGAATCAGCATCAACAATTCTTCCCAAAATTAATTTTGCCTTCTTCCCGATAAATGATGAAGGAATGTTTATTTTTTTTCTAAACCATATTACTCCGTTTACAGGTCCAAGTTCTGTAACTGCCCAGTAACCTGGAATTTGCATTGTTGCCCAATCGAATGTACTTAAGTTTGGATCATACCAATTTTTTTGTGGATCTCTGTAACCTTCATCTTTTTGACTTAACAGATTATACCATGAATGTATTCTTATGTTATCCTGATCTTCTATTTTTTTTATTAATCCAATATCTTTAAATCGTTGTGCTTCTTTATAATATCCCGGGAATTCTTTAAGTGCATCTTCACTCATCCAGGCTTCGGCAGGAGAACCTCCCAGCGCTGAATTAATTAAACCGATTGGAACTCCGTATTTATAATAAAGCTCTTTTGCAAAAAAATAAGCAACAGCAGAAAACTTGAGTATGTTCGCTAGATTTGTCTTCTCCCATTTCCCCCATTGTAAATCTTTTTCTGCGGTATTAAAATTATATTTATCCGGAACTTCAAAATATCTTATAAATTGATTTTCTGAATTTGCTATTTCGGTTTCATAAATCGGGCTTGCTCTTTTCATTGTTAATTCCATATTTGACTGTCCTGAGCATACCCATACATCACCAATCATAATGTCATCAATTGTAATATTGTTGCTGGCACTTATCTGCATTTGATACGGACCTCCGGCTTTTAATCCCGAAAGAGTTATATACCATTCGCCCTGACTATTTGCAGTTGTATTGTAAATTGAATCAATGAAGTGAAGGGAAATCCTTTCGTTTTCTGCAGCCCATCCCCAGATTTTAACTTCTGCATTGCGTTGCAGCAACATACCATCGCTTATTAATTTAGGTAATCTTACTTTACTGAAAGATGTGATAGTTACTAAAATAATAATCAATATTGTGAGTTTATTTTTCATTTATTTAGCAATTATTCATTCTGTTTTTCTGAAAAATCATAAATTCTAAAATTGCCGCTTACTTGAAGCATTGCAAGCATATACAACATACCATCATAATAACGATACTTTCCGGCTGGAATTTGAGTATTCCATAATTCTTCGACAAAGTTTTTCCTGTTATCGTTTGTTGAAGCAAGACACGCAACAGCATTCATTGCTACTAAACCAGTATTATGTTCCTGCACCAAAGTTTTTCCATCTAAAGTATAAACTCCGACATATGTTCCTATTCCTTTAGAATAAAAGAAATCAAGTAACCTGTTGGATTGAGTTATTGCCCATTCATCTTTTGCAAACCAGGAATAATCAACAGCAACATTCATAGCAACG
>CAYNUV010000328.1:0-4222 GCA_964400245.1 uncultured Ignavibacteriaceae bacterium | reverse complement strand
ATTAAACCTTGGTATATCCGGATTATTATTGGCTACATCAATTGCCATTGAAACATATTCTCTCGTTAATGCAGGATCAATAATTTCATCTATCCATAATCTTGCAGCAGCGTAAAGAGGATGATTCTTTTCATCATAAGCTTTAGTTATTTCATCAAGAATCTTTTTCTTATCCTTTTCCTTAGGATGCTCGCCGCTTTTTTCTGCTTGTTTTAATTTTATATCCAGCAAAACGCTTGCAGCCTGAGAAGAGCCCATTACTGAAATCTTCGCATTTGGGTAAGCATAAATAAATCTTGGATCGTAGGCTTTGCCGCACATTGCATAATTACCGGCTCCATAACTGTTACCAACAATTATTGTAATTTTTGGAACAACAGAATTGGCAACTGCATTAACCATCTTTGCACCATCTTTTATAATCCCTCCATGTTCGGCGCGGCTGCCAACCATGAAACCTGTTACATCCTGTAAAAAGAGTAACGGAATTTTTTTCTGATTGCAGTTCATAATAAATCTTGCTGCTTTATCTGCACTGTCTGAATAAATAACTCCACCAACCTGCATTTCACCAGTTTCAGTCTTTACAATGTTCCTTTGGTTAGCAACAATTCCAACAGCCCAGCCATTAATTCTTGCATAAGCTGTAATTAGAGTTTTTCCGTATCCTGCTTTGTATTCATCAATCTCAGAATTATCAACAATCCTTGCAATCAATTCATAAGTATCATAAGGTTTTGCAGAGTCTTCAGGAAACAGTCCGTAAATTTCTTTTGGAGAAAAGAGAGGCGGTTTACTTTCAGTTCTGTTGAAACCTGCTTTAAGTTGTTCGCCAAATTTTCCTGTCAAGTTTCTTATCTGTGCAAGGCACTCCTCATCATTTTTCATTATATAATCTGTAACACCGGAAATATTTGATTGAACTTTTGCACCACCCAGACTTTCGTTATCAATCACTTCGCCTATTGCTGCTTTAACAAGATGAGCACCTGCGAGAAATACCGAACCTTCACCTTCAACAATTAATGCTTCATCACTCATAATTGGAAGATAAGCTCCACCTGCAACACAAGGTCCCATGATAGCGGCAATCTGTGGTATTCCCATTGAAGACATAATCGCATTATTTCTGAAGATTCTTCCGAAGTGTTCTTTATCAGGAAAAATTTCATCCTGCATAGGAAGAAAAACGCCTGCACTATCAACAAGATAGATTATAGGTAACCGATTTTCCATTGCGATTTCCTGTGCACGTAAATTTTTCTTTGCAGTAATTGGAAACCAGGCACCGGCTTTTACAGTTGCATCATTTGCAACAACAACATGATAACGACCATTTATCTTTCCAATTCCATAAACTGTTCCAGCACTTGGAGCACCACCTTGTTCTTTATACATATCATAAGCAGCAAATGAACTTAATTCAAAAAATTCTTTTTGATTATCTACCAGTTTATTTATTCTCTCGCGAGCAGTTAACTTACCTTTAGCTTTATGTTTCTCGATTGCTTTTTGCCCGCCGCCCAGTTTAATCTTATCTCTTTCAGCATTAAGCTTTCTTAAGAGCTCTTTAAAATAATCTTCTCTTTTATTAAAAGAGGGATTTTGATTTATGGCTGAACCGATTTTTTTCATAGAGCTTTCATCTGTTACTATTAATCGTAACACAGATTAAAATCTGTGCTACCTGATAAAATTTCTATTCTTCACTTAATAAATTCCTTGCAATTACTATCCTTTGAATCTCAGAGGTTCCTTCGCCAATTGTACAAAGCTTTACATCACGATAAAATTTTTCTACAGGATAATCTTTAATAAAACCATATCCACCAAAAATCTGTACAGCTTCGCTTGATGCTTTCTCAGCAATTTCACTTGCAAAAAGTTTTGCCATAGCAGCTTCTTTTATAATTGATTCACCTTTATCTTTTTTCATTGCTGCTCTATATGTTAAAAGTCTCGCAGCTTCAATATTGGTTGCCATTTCTGCAAGTTTAAATTGTATCCCCTGGAATTCATTAATATTTTTTCCAAATTGTTTTCTTTCACCTGAGTATTTAATTGAAGCATCAAGGCAGCCCTGCGCAAGTCCAAGACTTAAAGCCGCGATTGAGATTCTTCCGCCTTCAAGTATTTTCATTGCCTGAACAAATCCTTCACCTTCTTCTCCAATTAAATTTTCAGCGGGAACTTTACAGTTCTCAAAAGTAAGCTGAGTTGTATCACTTGCCCGCATTCCAAGCTTGTTTTCTTTCTTACCTATAATTAAACCATCCATTCCTTTTTCCAAAATGAAAGCGGAAATTCCTTTCTTACCTTTGGATTTATCAGTGATAGCCATTATAACGAGAGTGCTTCCAACAGTTCCATGAGTTGTAAAAGTTTTGGAACCGTTAAGCAAATAATAACTATCTTTCTTTTCGGCGACTGATCTTAATCCTGCTGCATCACTTCCTGAAACAGATTCTGTTAATCCCCACGCAGCGATTTTTTTGCCTGAAGTCAAATCGGGAAGATATTTCTTTTTTTGTTCTTCGTTTGCAAATCTTAAAATGTGATTGGTTCCCAAACCATTATGAGCCGCAACTGATAAAGCAATGGATGGATCTATTCTTGCCAGTTCTTCAATAACAATTGCAAATTCAATGTAACCTAAATCTGCACCGCCATATTCTTCCGGTACAAGAATCCCAAGAAAACCAAGTTCACCAAGTTGCTGTATAATTTCCATCGGGAATTCCTGTGATTCATCATATTGCATTACAACAGGCTTAATTGTCTTTTCAGCAAAATCCCTTATTGTATTTTTTATGATTACCTGGTTTTCGTTTAAATCAATATTGAATGGTTTTTCCATTACATCCATAATATTCCTTTCGGCAGTTTAAGTTTTTTGACTTCAGGAAATTTATATCTAAAGATTTTTTTTGAAATCTTCGATTATTTTTTCCGCAATATGATAAGGAGATAAATTTCCAAGGACCACTTTTTCCAAAGATGAATTTAATGATTTTTCACTTCTTTCACTCCATAATTCCATACGAATTTTCTCTTCAACTATATCTTTGATTCTTTCTTTTGCCTGACGTTCACGTTTTTTAATAAAATTACCTGAGCTAATTAAATATTGGTGATGACGATTAATCTCTTCAGCAATTTCAGATATTCCTTTATTCTCAGTGGCAATTGATTTAATTATATTCGGCATCCAGGAATTTTCATCATGTTCTCTTAACATTAAGATAGTTTTAAGAGCAGTTATAGCTTGTTCAGAAGCTGGGCGATCACTCTTGTTTAAAACAAAAAAATCTGCAATCTCCATTAATCCTGCTTTCATCGCCTGAACTGTATCTCCTGATTCAGGAACTAAAACAACAACTGTTGTATCAGCAGCTTGAGCTATATCGAGTTCCGACTGACCAACTCCAACTGTTTCCAAAATAATATAATCATATCCTGCGGCATCAAGAATATCGGCTGCATCAACGGCTTTTTTACTTAAACCGCCAAGGCTTCCCCTTGTTGCCATACTCCTGATAAAAACACCTTTATCGTTTATATGTTCAGACATTCTGATTCTATCGCCAAGCAAAGCTCCGCCTGTAAAAGGGCTTGTAGGATCAACAGCAATTATTCCAACTTTTTTATTCTGAGTTCGGAATAATTTTGTAAGGAAATTTGTTATTGTACTTTTACCTGCACCGGGAGGACCGGTTATTCCAATCCTGTAAGCTTTTCCAACAGAAGAGTAAATATTTTTAAGAAGCTCAGATGAGTCTAAGTTGTTCGATTCAACAATTGATATTGACCTTGCAACAGCTCTTTTCTCACTATTAAGGAGATTTTTAATCAGGTCATTATCAATCATAAAATATAAGTTTAATCAACTCATATTATTTATTATTCTTGAAAAATTCTACAGTTGCTTTTAATCCTTCATCAAGAATTGTAGAAGGTTTCCAATTAAATTTCTTAAACAGTTTTTCTGATGTAATAACACTTCTCATTTGTTCTCCAGCAGCCGGAGGTCCGTGTTTTTCTTCTTTATTGCCTCCTGTAATTTTATTCAATTTATTGAAGAGCTCATTAACATCAGTTTCTTTTGCGGTACCCACATTATAAATATCGCAGGCATCATCTTTTAATGCTAAGAGATTTGCTTTAACAACATCACCAACATAAACATAATCTCTTGTTTGTTTTCCTGAACCATTAATCACTG
>CAYNUV010000327.1:0-4245 GCA_964400245.1 uncultured Ignavibacteriaceae bacterium | reverse complement strand
ATATGTATGTTGGCGGTGCAGAACATGCAACAATGCACCTCCTTTATGCAAGATTCATTCATAAGGTTTTAAGAGATATCGGATGGACTAATAGTGATGAGCCATTTACAAATCTTATTCACCAGGGAACAATTACGAACCAGGGGACTAAAATGTCGAAATCTAAAAACAATATTGTTAACCCTGATGATTTTACAAATGAATATGGCTCTGATGTTTTCCGTCTTTATTTAATGTTTATGGGTCCTTATGATCTTGGCGGAGACTGGAGTGATAAAGGAATTGCAGGAACAGATAGATTTGTTAACAGAACTTATGATCTTTACAGCAGATTTAAAGATTCTGCAAAAGGAATTCAAACCAAAAATTCTTATGATATTAATTCATTAAATGAAGATGAAAAGAAACTTTACAGAAAAACAAACCAGACAATAAAAAAGTTTGAGGAAGAAATTGAAAACTTCCGGTTTAATACTGCAATTGCATCATTGATGGAATTGTTAAATGAAACTAAAAGAATTGGGGAATGTTCAAAAGAAATCCAGGTATATATCTTGGAAAGATTTGCTATTTTGTTTTCTTCAGTAGCTCCCCATCTTGGAGAAGAATGCTGGCAGCTTCTTGGTAAAGAATTTTCTGTTTATGAAAAACCGGTTTGGTATAATCCTGATGCTTTTGCATTAATAGAAGACAAAGTAAATATCGCTGTGCAGATAAATGGTAAATTAAGAGCAACTATTGAAATGCCGATTGATTCAGATCAGGAATCAGTAAAGTCAGTTGTACTTCGGGATGAGAAAGTTTTAAAATATATAAACGGAAGCAAGGTTGTTAAAGAAATTTTCGTTAAGAATAAAATTTATAATTTGGTTGTGAAGTAATCTTCTGGATAATTCTACTTACTCACCTCAAAATTTATTGCAGGAAATAAATGCTTGATTTAAAATTCATCAGAGAAAATCCGGAACTTGTAAGACAGGGAATTAAGAACAAAAATGAAGTTGATAAACTTGATGACCTGTTAAAGCTTGATATACATCGACGCGAAATGATTTTAAAGGCTGATGAATTAAAAGCCAAGCGTAACCAGGTATCTTCTCAAATTCCGCAAATGAAAAAAGCGGGACAGGATGTTACATCCGTTCTTGCGGAGATGAAAAATGTTTCTGATCAAATAGCTCAATTAGATTCAGAGCTTCGCGAAGTTGAACAACAGGTAGAAGATATTGTTATGTTCATTCCTAACCTTCCGCACCAATCTGTGCCCGTTGGTAAAAGTGCAGAGAATAATGTTGTTGTAAAAAAATGGCTTCCTGATGGATTTTCAATTGAGAAACAGGAAAAAGTTCTTGATCATGTTGAACTTGGAAAAAAATTAAAGATACTTGATTTTGAAAGAGGCGCTAAGATTTCTGGTTCGGGTTTTCCGCTTTACACAGGGAAAGGGGCAACTCTTGAAAGAGCTTTAATAAATTTTATGCTCGATTATCATCTTGAACACCATGGTTATTCTGAAGTATTTCCTCCTTTTCTTGTTAACCGCGAATCTATGAGAGGAACAGGACAGCTTCCTAAAATGGCGGAAGATATGTATCACTTAGAAAAAGATGAACTTTACCTTATTCCAACTGCTGAAGTTCCGATTACAAATATTTACCGGAATGAAATCTTAAATGAAGATGATCTTCCGATAAAACATGTTGGTTATTCTGCCTGCTTCAGGCGTGAAGCCGGTTCTTATGGAAAGGAATCAAAAGGATTTCTTCGCGTTCATCAGTTTAATAAAGTGGAAATGGTTAAACTTGTAAAACCGGAAACATCTTATGATGAGCTTGAGAAGCTTGTTAAGGATGCACAAGATATTTTGCAAGCTTTAAAAATTCCTTACAGGATTTTATTACTTTGTACAGGTGATTTAAGTTTTTCTGCAGCAAAATGTTATGATATTGAAACCTGGTCTCCCGCAGAAAACTGGTGGCTTGAATCGTCCTCCTGCAGTAACTTTGAAAACTTCCAGGCAAGAAGAGCAAATATCAGGTTCAGAAATGAGCAAACAAAAAAACTGGAATTTGTTCATACTCTAAATGGTTCAGGTTTAGCAACAAGCAGGCTTATGGTTTCTTTGTTGGAGAACTACCAAACTCCTGAAGGTAAAATAATTGTACCTGAAGTTTTACAAAAGTATACTAATTTTAATTTAATTGATTAAAATGGATAAAAGAAAAAAACTGATACAAGATTATTCTTATTTGCTTTGGTCTGCAAAAGAGGATTCCAAAGAAAAAATAAATGATGAGATATTGGTAGAAATGATTCTCAATAACGGTGATTGGAAAGGGTTTCAAAGGTTAATAGACATATTAGGTTTGAAAAAAGTTTCAGATATTTTCTTCAATCAGATTTCGGAACAAAGAAATAACTACAGGAAGCAAACAAAACATTTTTTTACTTTGTATTTCAAAAGACATGTTTCATAAAGAAATATTAACCGATGAGCAAATAAAACTCTTACCATTAATCCAAAAATATAAGAGAAGTTTTTTTCTTGTTGGTGGTACTTCCGTTGCACTTCAAATTGGACATCGCAGATCAATTGATTTTGATCTTTTCAGCAAATCAAAAATTAATAGAAAAATTTTGGAAGACCGGATAAGAAAAAATGGTTTCAGGTTTAAAACGCTTCATCAAACACCCCAGGAATGGACTTTTTTTATAGGAAATGTCAAGATCACTTTCTACCAATTTCTTTATAATATTAATGCTGTTATAAATTTTGAAAATGTAATTAAAATGCCATCCTTACTCGATCTTGCAGCAATGAAAGCATATACATTAGGTGAGCGTGCCAAGTGGAAAGATTATGTTGATCTGTTTTTTATTTTAAAGAATTATTTTTCTTTAAAAGAAGTTGTTCAAAAAACTAATAAAATATTTAAAGATGGATTTAACGAAAAACTATTCAGAGTACAACTTACATATTTCGATGACATTAATTATGATGAGGAAATAGAATATATGGTTAACGAACCCACAAAAGACGAGATAAAAAAATTCTTAACCGGAATTGCTTTACAATAATTATCTAAATGTAAAAGCCAACTTTTTCAGATATGAAAAATCTCTATACTCTCAAAAAATATTTTGTCCGTTACAAGAAAAAACTCTTTTGGGGTTTTGTATTTATTCTTCTTTCCAATGCAGGTACTGTTTATGTGCCAATTCTTTTGAAAGACTCTATTAATGTTCTTGAGAAAAACACATCAACGGAACAACTGGCAAATTATGCTTTGCTGATTGTAGCCGCTTCTTTATTCGCTGGTATTTTCAGATTCTATATAAGACAAACAATCATCGTTGTATCAAGAGAGATTGAGTATGACCTTCGTTATGATTTCTGGAATCATATACAGCATTTGCCACTAAGATTCTTTCAGAACAATTCTACAGGAAACATAATGGCTCATGCAACTAATGATATTAATGCCGTTAGAATGTTTATTGGCCCGGCTGTTATGTATTCCACAGATACTTTAATAAGATTAATAATTGTTCTCGTAATAATGATTTCTCTCGATCTAATGCTGACTCTTTACACTCTTCTTCCATTACCAATCCTTTCAGTTGTTGTTTATAAAATAGGAAAGAAAATCCATCAGAAGTTTACTCTGATACAGGAAAAGTTTTCTGAAATAACTACTAAAGCACAGGAAAATTTTTCGGGAATACGGGTTATTAAATCTTATGTAAGGGAAGACAGTGAAATCAAACATTTCAATATTCTTAGCCAGGAATACCTTAAGAAAAATATGGATATGGTAAAAATACAGGCTGCGATAATGCCGTTTCTTTTTATCATTACCGGGTTATCAATAATTCTTGTAATTGGAATTGGCGGAAGTGAGGTTATTTCAGGTAATATTACTCTTGGTGAGATAACCGCATTTATTATTTACCTTGGTATTCTTATCTGGCCAATGATTGCATTCGGCTGGGTTATTAATATTATTCAGCAGGCAGAAGCAAGCATGAAACGCTTGAATAAAATGCTTGCCGAACAATATGAAATTGATGATTCTGAAAGAACTGATTATTCAATTAAAGAATTAAAAGGTGAAATAGAATTTAAAAATGTTTCTTTCAGGTTTGATGAGAATCATCCTAATATACTTAAAGATATTAATCTTAAAATACCTCAGGGTTCTACAATTGCAATTATGGGTTATACCGGAATTGGCAAAACAACTT
>CAYNUV010000326.1:0-4255 GCA_964400245.1 uncultured Ignavibacteriaceae bacterium | reverse complement strand
CCTGAGTCCAGCCTAACAATAAATCTCCAATTCCATTAACATCTCCTCCAGGACCGGATTGTAAATTATAAGGAATTATAAATCCTATCGAACTTTTAATGAACAAATCATATTTGGCATCTAATTGAAATGAATGAAAGCTGATATCATCTTCTTTTCCACTGTAACCATTTTTATATGACAAAGAAATATTTAACCTTTGTTCTTCCCTATCATCCAAATAACCGAGTTGACAAACTCCTGCATCAGAACATTGAGCAAAAGTTAGAAACGGGAAGATTGAAAGAGATGTGAATAAAATGAAAAAATAAATTATGATTCTTTTCAAAACTATTTCCTTTTTCTGATGAATTTGCCATACTCAAGTTAGACCTTTAATTATCAAATGTATAACATAAGTGTAACTTTATTAGAATGTTGAATTGAATAATTTCCCCTAAAAGTTAGAATAATGTTTTTGAGGAGTGGCTAAATATTAATCTTTCTACTAAATCAAATTTCTTTTTCTGTATTCAACAATATTTTTTTCTATAGTATACCAATATGCACCTGACTCAATAAAAATTTTGTCAAATTTTATATCTTCTTCATTTTCCCAATAATTATTGATTGCTGTTTTAATTTTTTTTGAAACATATTCCTTATCTAAAAACACTTTAATTTGATTATCATAAATTAACAGCCAATTTTCCTCAAATTTTCTGAAGTCTACTTTATTTAATTTTTTCGTTTTATTCATTATACAACTAATAATACCATAGGACCATTGTTCTTCCAATGAATTACCAAACCAGCCTTCACCTACTAAACCTTTCTTTTGAGTATTTGATAAAATTTCAAGAATTTCATCATTGCTTCTTTCAGGTTCCCAACCAAAAAATTCTGGTTCAAGTATTCCATTTGGAAAATGTTCTTCTAATAATGCATTTGCGCGTGCTAATTGTTCTGGTATTGATTCGGTAAATTCAACCCCAATATCTCTTTGCAAGGTTTTAATATAAAAATCGGGTCTATCACGATGTATTAAATCCAAAGGGAAATCAAACAAATTATCAATTATAAAATTTTGCAAAAATGATATTATTGAATATCTCTCGGTGTGTTCAGTTCTTCTTCTTTGGCTTCTTAACGGAACAGATATATCTATCTTTTTAATTTGATGATAAAAATCTTGGATGCTTGTAAAATTATATACCTTCTTTTCCATGAATTTATTTTCTAATTATTTTTAGATTCTCAATCATTTCTTCGGCAATTGTTTCTGGGGTAATATATTGCCACTCAGCTTTTGGGTAGTTGTCATCACCTAAAACTTTATTATCATAATATGAAGTACGCTGGAGTACTCTATACTTATTATTCTTCAAATCAAATTCATAAAGTGATTTTGAATAACCATTTGCATTAAAATCTTGTTCTACATTTTCTCCTATATAAATTTCTTTAATCCAAATCCTTACAATATTATTTTTTTCTTTTATCATTGATTTTGGATGGTACAAATAAAGATTATCATCAGTACTTAATGGTTTACCTTCCCGGTAAATTACAGATTTGTAATCTAAATTTCTGAAGGCCTTCCAATCTTGATTAAAAGTTAACTTTTCGCTTATTTTTTTCTCTTTAATAATTTCCTCTATAAGCCAGTTGTAATTCTTTAATTTATTTGCATACTCCAAAGCTTTATCATAATAGTCTGATGCCTCAAAAAATCCATAATCAACAGAGATTAAATAATTAGCTATTTGCCTGTATGTCAAAGAAATAGCATAATAAATATCATCGTCCTTTAAACGAGAATAAGGAGGAGCAACATTTGGCAACGGTTCTTCTAATGCTTTGTTATAAAGCTGTACTGCTTTTAAACTGTTATTTTCTATATTTTCTTCTTGTAACCAATAAAATTGAGCTATATCAAAAAGAATTTCCCTATTTGATATAGAATCACAAACCTCAATTAGCGAATTATCAATAAAAGCTTCAACCTCATTATAATATTTCTTTGCTTTATTTACATCATCTAAATTAAAATGCGAGTCATTTAATCTGCCAATTAAATAATAGGCTTCTACAAAATTTGAATCAAATTTAATTGCTTTATCTAGGGACTGAATAGCCTGCTTTAAATAATCAATCTCAAGTCTTCTATTATCTTGCTTGTATGATTTTGATATAAATTCTTTCCCTTTATTAAAATATTCTACGGCTTTAGGATCATATATATACTCCTTTTGAGAAAAGATATTGGATGCAAGAGTAATAAATAGAATAATTGCAAAAGAAAATTTACATTTCATTTCTTCACCCCTAAAAAATTTTAGTTCTTAAAAACATAACAGTTAATTAAACTGAGTATTTAGTATTAACTTCTTTGAATCATAAGGTGCCGGATCTCCTCCAAGATATATGTGAAACCACTCAAGATGTGCATTGTAGTATAATGGCATTGATTTAATATTATCAGGCCAGTGTCCATCATTTTTAAAAACGATTAAACGTGAATCTATTCCTAAAGTTTGCAGTGTTGTAAAATATTGAATGCTTTGTGAATATGGAACCCTGTAATCTTTTTCTCCTGTTATAATAAGAGTAGGTGTTGAAAAATTTTTTGCGAAGCTTGACGGAGAAAATTTCTGGTAATTATCTGAATTCCATGGCTGCCCTTTCAAATCCCAATTAACGAACCATAACTCTTCAGTTGCACCCCACATAGATTCAAGATCATAAACTCCCATCATCGAAGCAAAACATTTAAATCTTTTTGTTTTTGCCTGAAGCCAATTCATCATATATCCGCCGTAAGACCAACCCATCGCACCAATTCTATCCTTATCAACATAAGGTAGTTGTTCAAGAGCATCGGTAACTTTCATTATATCTTCATAAACTTTTCCTCCCCAATCTCCGGAGATTGCCTCAGTGTAACTTTGTCCATACCCTGTTGAGCCGTGAGGATTTGGAAATGCAACAATGTATCCGCCACCGGGATAAACCTGCCAATCGCCTCTAAAAGAATCCATCCATTGAGACTGCGGCCCGCCATGAACATTAAGAATTAGCGGATATTTTTTCCCTGCATCAAAGTTATGAGGTTTAACAATAAACACATGAACTTTCTTACCATCGGCACCTTCAACCCAAATTTGTTCAGCAGGTCTTACATCAACTTCATCTAAAAGTTTTTGATTAAATGAAGTCATCTGCTGAATGATATTCTCCGTGTTATTAATCCTGTACATCTCTCCGGGTTTGTGAACTGATCTTGCAATATAATAAATCATATTCTGATCGGGCGTAGCATCAAAACCAAAAATAGACTGCTTACCTGTTATTGCTTTTATCTCTTTAGAATGAATACTAACACTATGAAGGGGAGAGTATCCTTCTTTATCAACGGTAAAATAAAGTGTTTCAGAATCTTCTCCCCAGCAAAAATCATTAATTGCATAATCAAAACTTTCTGTTAAAACATCTATCTGCTTTGTTGACCTGTTATAAACTGCAAGTCTGTATCTATCGGATTCATAATCGGCAATGACCTGCATTTTAAATGCAATAAAAAATCCATTTGGCGAATAAATAGGATAACCATCCCACGCCCTGTTCTCTTTTGTAAGATTGATAGATTTTCCTGTCGCAATATTTAAAACCAGGAGATCTGAGTTTGTTGATGCAGCAAGATTCTGATCGGGATTCAGCATATAACAAATTTCTTTTCCATCAGGAGCAAGACTGAACTTAACATCTCCGCCAAGCATAAAATTAGATGAGAGCCATTCACTTTCAGCAAGAAGCTGGTAATATTTCGAATCTAAATTGAAAGAGATTAAACTACTTTTCTTTTCTCCATTATATTCTGTCCAATGCCTGAACATCAGCTTGTCTGTTATGTAAGCTTGTACAGGTCCATTCTTTGAGGATTCATTTAATTTTTGATTGCAGAAATTATCAGCACCACATTGGGAAAAAATATCTGAGATAAAAACAATAGATTTTTTATCTGGTGCTAAAGAAGGTTTAGAAACTCCGGTTGCGAAATCTGAGACTTGTACTGTTTTTCTATCATTAAAAGTAAAGCGGTGAACCTGTGAGTTGGAAAGGAAATAGAGTTCATTATCAGAAGCCCAAAAAGGATCTGTCTCACTAACATCTTTGCCTGAAATATTTTCTGTTGCACCATCAGGATAAAGAATATAAATATCGCTGTTTGATTTTCCTTCCTTTAAATTATAATCAGTAACAGTAAAAGCTATTT
>CAYNUV010000325.1:0-4274 GCA_964400245.1 uncultured Ignavibacteriaceae bacterium | reverse complement strand
TGAACTTGTTTCAGCATCCTTTAATGTAAATAAAATAGTGTCTCATACTCAAGAGATCCCGAAATAAATTCGGGATAAATCAAAGTATCCTTACTTCCGGTTTTACCAATTTTTTAGGAATAAGTGCCGGCCAGTAAGCTACAACTTCACTTGGCTTTGGCCTACCACCTGCAAAACCTGTAACACTTGGCGGTCCAGTTAATATTAAGGGAGCTATTTCTTTTCCAAATCTTTCAACGAAATTATAATCATGCGAGTGAACTGCAACTCTTAACATAATCTCATTAATTTTATCTTCCTCAATCTGTGTTGATAAAGGACCGTGACAAGCATTATATCCGATAAACTCACTTCTTATTTCATCAAACTTTAGATTTAATAATTCTAATCTTCTTCTAAGAATTTTATCAGCAGCTTTTGCTTTCGTTAATGCTTGCGGCCAGGAATATGTTAAAGTTGCAGACGAGGAATAGCCATCAGAATAAGAACAGGATACTTTATAAAACTCAGTTTCCGGTTTTCCTTTTACATTATAAACTTTTACTTTGTCATTACCTAAATCATCCAGTTTGATTGAAGTAAAATCAGCAACACAATCAGGAGTAATGTATGAAACAGGATCTCCAATTTCATAAACTAATTGCTCTGCAACAGTTTCAAATGAAACTCTGCCTCCGGTGTTTTTGTGTTTTGTAATTACAACATCACCATTTGGATAAGCTTCAGCAATCGGAAAACCAACTTCTGCCATATTTGGTATTGATTCCCAATCACCTAAAAAATTTCCGCCGGATGATTGAGCACCGCATTCAAGGATATGCCCGGCAACGGTTCCCGCAGAGAGTAAATTGTAATCATTATTCTTCCAACCAAATTCATAAATCATTGGTGCGAGTGTGAGACCAGTATCTGTTGTTCTTCCAGTAATAACAATATCGGCACCTTGTTTCAGCGCCTCAACAACAGGAAAAGCTCCGAAGTAAACATTAGCACTTAATAATTTTTCTTTCACACTTTTTATAGATTCACCCGTATCCATATTATTCAGTTCGCAGCCGGAAGAAATTATTTCATCAATTCTTTCTCTTATATCATCTCCAAGGATAACTCCTATTTTCAAATCTTTAATATTTAATTCTTTAGCAACTTGAATTACAGCTTCAGCACAAGCAATTGGATTAACTCCCCCGCCGTTAGTAATCACTTTAACTTTCTTTTCTTTAATGATAGGAAGAATCCGTTTCATCAAATCCGGAATATCTCTCGCGTAACCAAATGCAGGATTTTTATTTTTCTGTTTTTGCAATATAGACATAGTCACTTCAGCAAGATAATCCATAACAAGGTAATCAATCTCTCCTTTTGTAACCTGGTGGTAAGGGGCATCAATTAAATCTCCCCAGAAACCCTGTCCGGATGCTATACGAATTTTATCTTTCATTCCACCCCTCTCTTCCAATCAATGGAACAAAAGCAAATTCGGGTATATCCTCAATTTCAAAATTATCTTCATCAACCTTTGTAACAACTTTAAGAATTTGTGAAGTTTTGTTGCCAACAGGTATCACCATTCTGCCTCCAATTGCTAATTGTTTCTTTAAAGATTTTGGAATTGTTGGTGAACCTGCCGTAACTATAATGCCATCAAAAGGCGAATATTCTTCCCAGCCTAAAGTACCATCTCCGCATTTTGTATTAATTCTTAATCCAAGATTATCAAAAAGCTTTCTTGTCTTATAAAAAATATCGACGTTCCTTTCAATACTGTAAACATTCATTCCCATCTTTTCTAATAACGCTGCCTGGTATCCGGAGCCGGTTCCTATCTCAAGAATTTTATAATTGGGTTTTAATCTTAAAGCCTGAGTCATAAAAGCAACAGTATAAGGCTGCGAAATTGTCTGTCCATATCCTATCGGTAAAGCAACATCTTTATATGAATGATGTTTCATCGCATCCGGAACAAAGATATGCCGATCAACATCACCTAATGCTTTTAAAACATAAATGTCATGTATTCCTTTTAAAGATAGTTTGTCTACTAAATCTTGTCGTTCCGTTTCGTACATAATTTTTTTTTAAGTCTGATAAAAGATAAAAATAATATAACTAATTTCTTTAACTTTGAATCTTAAAAATATCCTCAGGAAAAAGAAAATGTTCGATACAATATTTGGAGCTATTATAATAATGCTGATGCGTGTATGCGATGTTTCAATTGGAACTATAAGAACAATCCTAATTGTCCAGGGGAAAAAATACTTAGCTGGTGTTGCTGGTTTTTTTGAGGTCTTAATCTGGGTTTTTGCAATCAGGTTAATCTTTCAGCATTTAGATAATTATGCAAACTTGTTTGGTTATGCAACTGGATTTGCTTTAGGTAATGTTCTGGGCATAGCGCTGGAACAGAGAATAGGCTTTGGATTCGCTCAACTAAATATTATCTCCCGCAATCATACAGACCTGATTGCAAATAAACTGAGGCAATCAAAATATGGAGTAACTATTCTTCCGGGAGAAGGTGGTTCAGGCGGTGTTTCTGTTATTGTAGTCATTACTTCAAGAAAATATCAGAAAAAAGTGATTCATTTAGTTGAATCTGTTGATAAAGAAGCATTTATAACAGTACAACACTCACTTCCATATAGAGGATTTATACGCGGAGTTAGAAAATAGCATTCAAATTTATAATTTCAGCTAAAAAAATATTTAAACTTTTTTTTGTTTAGATATTGTCATTTTTCAAAAATTACATTATTATAAAGCTATTCTTTAGGGCACTATAATTAATATTTAATAATAAGCGGAGGAAGAGATGTTTTTAAAAAACAAAAGTCCTTAATTTTATTTATTCATATCTAATTAACTTTGAATTCTAATCACCAAAATTAAGAGGTTGTTATGTTAAAAGGTCTATACTCATTCTTTATAGTTGTTCTTGTTTTTATCTTTTCCGGTAGTTCTAATGCACAATTTTTTGATAACTTCGATTCTTATACAGTACCAGGTCAGGTAGCTTGTCAAAATCCAACTGACTGGACTACCTGGAGTAACGCACCTTGTACAAGTGAAGATGCCGCGGTTTCAAATGCATTCTCATACAGCTCGCCAAATTCAGCACTAATCGTACAAAATAATGATTTTATAAAACTGTTTGGCTCACAAACAACCGGTACATGGTATATAAGTTTTATGGCATATTTACCAACAGGAAAAACCGGTTATTTTAATGCTATGGCAGGCTTTACCCCTAATCCATTTTCCTGGGGCATAGAGATTTATTTTAATGCTGCTGGTAGTGGCGCTGTTAATGCAAATGGTACTGCTAGTGTTGCTACTTTTAGTTACCCATACAATACATGGTTTCCTGTACAGCTAGTTATAAATCTTACTGCAGACCAAGTTCAGTTATCGGTCAATAATTCTTCAATTGGTACCTGGACATGGACAGCAGGTGCTGCTGGCGCTGTTCCACTTAGGTTAGATGCCATGGATATTTTTGGTGCGACTGCAAATGACGCATTTTATATTGATGATTTCTGGTTTGATGATCAGCCGCTTCCTGTAGAATTAACATCGTTTACGGCTAGTGTAACCCCACAATCTCAAGTTGTTCTTAACTGGGTTACTGCAACTGAAATAAACAACAGGGGTTTTGAAGTTGAAAGAAGAATTGTTGATGGTGAATATTTTACAATTGGTTTTGTTGAAGGATATGGTACAACTTCCGAAGAAAAACAATATTCTTATTTAGATATGAGTGTTGTTCCCGGCAATTTTACCTATAGGTTAAAACAGATTGACTTCAATGGCCAATTTGAATATTCTGATGAAATATTTGTTGAAGTTACACCTCCATTAGCATTTGGATTGGATCAAAACTATCCGAATCCATTCAACCCTAACACAACTATAAACTACAGCATTGTTGAAGCAGGTTATGTTAAACTTGCAATTTATAATACTCTTGGTGAGGAATTGAAAGTATTAGTAAATGGATTACAGGAAGCAAATTCCTATACAATAAACTTCAATGCATCAGAACTGCCAAGCGGTACATATATTTACAGATTGGAAACAGCAGGCAATATTGAAACAAAGAAAATGATCCTGATGAAGTAAGAGAAAAAATATTTTTCTTCTTTAAAGAGCCGCTTAATGCGGCTCTTTTTGTTTGCAAGAATATTTCATTACTATTATATTTGGTTGGTAAAATTGATGCGGGAATAGCTCAGTTGGTAGAGCGCAACCTTGCCAAGGTTGATGTCGCGGGT
>CAYNUV010000324.1:0-4280 GCA_964400245.1 uncultured Ignavibacteriaceae bacterium | reverse complement strand
CGGCAATGGTTATTATGTTGCTGAAGTAAGGAAAAAGAAAGTAGCAGTCATAAATCTTCAGGGAAGAACATTTATGGCTACTATTGATTGCCCGTTCAGAACTGCCGATTGGATTCTTTCAAAACTTAAAGAAGAAACAAAAATTATTATTATTGATTTTCATGCTGAAGCTTCTGCTGAGAAGATTGCACTGGTAAATTATCTTGATGGTAAAGTCAGTGCTTTAATTGGAACTCACACTCATGTTCAAACAGCGGATGAAAGAATTTTCCCACAAGGTACCGGTTACATTACCGATGTCGGAATGAGTGGCCCTTATGAATCAGTTATAGGAATGAAAACACAAGCAGCATTAAACAGGTTTATATATCAGACTCCGCAGAAGTACGAAACAGCTCAGAATGATGTACATCTTTGTGCAATTTTTATGAAGATTGATCGTGACACCGGTAAAACTGTTGAAGTAGAGAGAATTACTTTTCCTACTTTTACAACAAAAATCGAAATGTAAGATGGTTAATTTTCCTTTACCAAGGATTGATACTGATCCTAAATTACAGGAATTGCTTCTTAAGTATTGTTCAATTAAAAAAGGGGAAATTTGGAAAGACCCTGAAGGAAAACATAAAATTGCCTGCTTAGATGTTTCAGATGAAAAAGCAACAATTAATTTTCTTAATGAAGAAAAAGCCTCTCTCGCCATTCACGATCCACCTTACAATTTTGTTGCATTCGATGAAAGAGATGTTAGTCAATTTATAGAATGGTGCAGGTTATGGGTGAGAACAACTTTTAATTCATTACAAGAAAATTCTTCTTTTTATATCTGGCTTGGAGCGGATCAGAATAATCATTTTCAGCCTTTACCTGATTTTTTATTGATGATGAAAGATAGCGGGTTTAATTCCAGGAGCTTCATAACAATGAGAAATCAAAGAGGATATGGAACTCAAAAAAACTGGATGGCTGTCAGGCAGGAGCTTCTTTTCTATACAAAAGGAAATCCTTTCTTTGATATTAATTCTGAATATACAGATATACCAAAAATACTCAGAGGTTATTATAAAAAAGTAAATGGCAAGGTTACTGAAAACTTAGAAAGAGGGAAGTCGGAATTTATAAGAGCAGGAAATGTTTGGGTAGATATTCAGCAGGTATTTTACAGGATGGAAGAAAATGTAAACGGCTGCTATGCTCAGAAACCTCTAAAGGCAATTACAAGAATTATCCAGGCAAGCAGTAAGCAGAATGATCTTGTGCTTGATTTTTTTGCTCACGCCGGTACAACTCTTCTTGCCTCCGAAATAACAAGCAGAAGATGTTATACCTGTGAAATAAATCCTGTTTATTGTGAAATAACTAAACGGAGACTTGAGAATTTCCGAAAAACAGGAAAGACCGGCTGGCAGAATTCTAATCCTTTTGCTGAGGAAATAAATCACGATAAAGAATTACAAAATTATTTGGAAGAAAAATATAATATTAAGATAGACTCAAACCTTAATCAGGTTCAAGTAGTAAAATTAAAAGTCTCCCCGATTTTATCGGAAGAGATTTAGATGGGCTTTAACTTTTTATGATTTTATTAGACGGTAAAAAAATAGCAGCAGATATAAGATCTGAACTAAAGCAAAAAATTGATGAGTTGATACAGCAAGGGAAAAATATTCCCGGGCTTGTTACGATTCTTGTTGGGAATAATCCGGCATCAGAAATTTATGTTTCAAGCAAAGGTAAAGCCTGCGAAGAAATTGGCATGAGAACAAAAAGTGAAAAACTTCCTGATACTATTTCTGAAAAAGAATTACTTGAGCTTGTTGAGTCATATAACAATAATCCAGATTACCATGGAATTTTAGTTCAGCTTCCTTTACCAAAACAAATTGATGAGGATAAAATTATTGAAGCTATCTCACCCAAAAAAGATGTTGATGGATTTCATCCTATAAGTGTTGGTAATCTTGTAATTGGAAAGGAGACTTTTGCTTCATGCACTCCTGCAGGAATCCAGGAATTACTAATAAGATATGGAATTGAAACGGAAGGTAAACACGTTGTTGTACTCGGAAGAAGTAATATTGTCGGTAAACCGATTGCTAACATAATGCTTCAGAAGAAAAAGCACGCAAACTCAATAGTAACTATTTGTCATTCTGCAACAAAAAATATTTCTTATTACACAAAACAGGCTGATATTTTAATTGCTGCAATAGGTAGATCGAATTTTGTAAAAGAAAATATGGTGAAAGAAGACGCTGTAGTTATTGATGTCGGCATAAATAGGGTTGAGGATAAATCAAAACCCAAAGGTTATAGAATTACAGGAGATGTTGATTTTGAAAATGTATCGAAGAAAGTTTCATATATAACTCCTGTTCCCGGCGGAGTTGGACCAATGACAATTGCAATGCTTCTGCAGAATACTTTTAAAGCCTATAAAAAATTTGGTGAGTAAAATGGAACACCGTATAACCGATTTAGATGTATCAAAAGAATTCCTTGAAAAAACTTTGCGGGATTTTTATTGTCGCGAAGAATCCTGCAAAGGTTGGGAAACAAATGTTGTAACGCAGCCAAAGACAATTCAAAATATTATGGGAGTTGGTGCCGCAAGAATTGCTGCAGGATTGGGAATTGGTGAAGCCTTGCCTGATAAAAATCTTGCCGGCAAAATAGATCATACGTTATTAAAGCCGGATGCAACTCCGGATGAAATCAGAAAGCTTTGTGATGAAGCTGCAAAATTTAAATTCGCATCTGTTTGTATAAATCCCTGTTATGTTTCTTTGTGCAGTAATTTATTAAAGGGAACCGGAGTTAAAGTTTGTACTGTAATCGGATTTCCGCTTGGCTCAAACACAACAGAAGTAAAAAGATTTGAGGCAGAACAGGCAATTCAAAATGGAGCAGAAGAAATTGATATGGTGATGAATGTCGGTCAGCATAAGCAGGGGAATTATGATTATGTTTTTAATGATATAAACCAGGTTGTACTTACTGCTAAAAAAAACAGGTTAATCTGTAAAGTAATTCTTGAGACCGCTTTGTTAACCGATGAAGAAAAAATAAGAGCATGTTTAATTTGCAAAAAAGCCGGAGCTGATTTTGTTAAAACATCAACTGGTTTCAGTAAAGGCGGCGCAACTGTTGGCGATATTGCCTTGATGAAATATGTAGTTGGAAGCACCATAGGTGTTAAAGCTTCCGGTGGAATTCGTTCCAAAGAAGATGCACAAGCTATGATTGCAAGCGGCGCTGACAGAATTGGTGCAAGTGCAAGTGTTAAGATTGTGTCTGGTGAAAAGAGTGAAAAAGGGAGTTATTGAAAACGGAAGTTTATTCATTTAATCTTAAATAAATTATAAAGGGGTTAGTTATGAAAACTAAAATGATTTCTAATTTGGTTTTTATTTTTTTCCTTGTAGCAAATTTTATGTGGGCACAAGAATCAACTGTTCATGTTAATACGTCTTCAGTAACACAAGTGCCAGCAGATGCAATATATTTTTCAATAACACTAAGTGCTCAAGATGGTGATGCTAAAAAAGCCTTTGAAGATCATAAGATAATGGAAAAAAACCTGCTGGATATTTTTAAGGAATTTGAATTTCCTGATTCGAATATTAGCTACTCTCTTTTACAAATAAGAAACCAACCGCAAAAAGATGGGACAAAATATCAGACCAATCAAACAGTCAGTATAAAAATTAAAGACTTTAGTAAATATGAACCTTTGCAATTAGTATTGCTGTCAAAAGGTATATACAACTATAATGCAAAGTTTACTACAGAAGGAAATGATGAATGGATTGAGAAAGCTATCAAGGAAGCAATATCTAAAGCAAAAAATGAGGCGGAATTAACGGCAAAAAATTTGGATAAGAAAATTGGAGAAATTATAAAAATTGAATCATCGCAATATTATCCTTCATCATCTGAAGGAAGCATTAACTACTCTATCTCCAGGCGAATCGTTAATTGATTTACCACGTTTTGTGCAAATGCGTGTTTCATTACGAGTTGAGTTTGAATTGTTAGACATAGAAGATTAAAAACTTCAAGAATATTTTCGATTCTGCAAATATGATCTTAGACATTATAATTAAAAAAACTGATGATGGTTTTACAGCAGAAATTCCTTCCTTACAAGGATGCGAATGCTGGGCGCACGATGAAGACTCGGTAATGAATAAAATTATTGAACTTGCTTCTTATTATCTTAAAATTGATAATAAAGAAAAATTTAAAGTTGATAAAGCAAGAGTAAATAAAAATAAATC
>CAYNUV010000323.1:0-4299 GCA_964400245.1 uncultured Ignavibacteriaceae bacterium | reverse complement strand
AGATGAAGCCGAAGTTCTCCGTCAGCAGGTTTACAGATTGGAGGAAGAACGCAAAGAGAAACAATTCACGGTAAGAAGCCTCCGTAAAAAAGAAGATCTTCAAAATAAATTCAAAGAAACATTTCCCGAAGTTGCAAATTCCGACTGGGGTGTTACAGAAGTATTTAATGAACAACACGGAGTTGGAATTGAATACCTTTTAATTCCTTTATGGTTTAACGAAACATTTATTATTGATCATAATAACAGCAAGCTTTACCAGGCTCAAAAAGATAAATTATTACTTGTTGATTCACTCAATCAATTTGTAATTATTCTTCAGGATTCAGTTTTGGTTTTAGAAAAGTTAAATCGCAAAGCTTATGAAGATGGTTATAATATTGCATACGTAAAATATGAAGATCTAAATGAAAAATATATAAATGAACTTCAAAAAGGTAAAATTGATTGGACGCTGCAAGCCGCCGGTTTTGTCGGAGGCGGAATAATCGGTGTTCTGATTGGAAGAGGAACTAAATAAATTTTAACGATTAGGAAAGGATAATTCCATGCCGTCAAAAATATGGACTTATGAAACTTTAGCACAGGTGAGCGGAGATGAGTTAGAGAAAATTTTACTAACCGGTACGCCTCCCGATATTGAACAGCTTAATGGTTACATTTATTGCGGCTGGAACCATGAATGGATCGGCAATCTTTCGGGGAAGAAATTCAAAAAAGGATTCATGAAAAAGAATGGCAGGAATTTCGGATACAATGAGCTCGTGATACAGGATGGAAAAGAATACTTAGGAGAATGGAAACAACAAATTACGGGCAATGGCAAACCTGAACAACTTGGATATTTCCGTACATCGTACATCAAAGATGAACCGCCGACTAAACTATATGAACCTTACAAGCATCTTGCACATTTCAATTATGATATACCGAATATGCACAAATGGTATTTAAGCTTCTTCCGGGTAATAAGAGATTTTGTCGTCTGTCCAAATCCCGGGGATAACACATTAATGTTATGTAAAGCTTATCTCCGTGTATTTCCTTTTTTAAATATTTTTTACTGTTACTTTTTGCTCGGGCACAGAGAAAAAATAAAATATCTTCCCTGGTAGTAATGAGGTTTACCAGTGATGTCCAAATTAATTCAATTCGAAAAATTATAATGAAAAATCAAAATAATTTAAACTCATTTCGGGATATGATCATCTATCGTTTTATTGTTAATAAGTCTCTCTCTTTTTAAGAGGTTGTGTGATAATTCGGTTTTAATTTATAAATATTAAAAAATGTATAACTAATTTTTGTTTAGCTTTTTGATTATAATAATAAACATTGAACACCTACGGTGTTCCAATATTTTTTCTAGGATTATTTTCTACAAACATTTAACTCCTAACGGAGTTAAGAAGATTCGTAAAGAAAAGCTCCGTAGGAGCTTAATATTTGTAGAAATGAAAACCACAAAAGAATAAAGAACCCCGTAGGGGTTCAATAAAAATGTGAATATTTATTCTCCTGAGTTATTTTTCTACTTACAAATCTCTTAATGGAGTTACAATGCTTACACAGAAAGAGAAAAGACTGATAATATATCTGAAAGTATTACTGGTAATTAATTTTCTTTTGTTAGTTCTTTGTTTTGTTAATCTTTTTGTACCCGGATCTTTTACCAATCTAAGCACATTATTCATTATAAATCTTTCTGCACTGTCGTTTGTAAATATATTAATGTGCTGGTATGCAGTATCAGACTTACGAAGGTTTATGCTTTTAGTAAAGCTGCTTGCATGGCAGTTTGTTTTTTCTGCTGCAATAGGAGCGTACATACTTTTGTGGAAGGATACAAACAATGTTATTGTGTTGTGGAGAATTTCTTTATCCCTGAAAGATGTCATTATAATTTCGCTGGTCTTCGATGTAGCAAATGCTGTACTTTCCTTTATTTTATTGTCATCAGCTGAAAGTGCCCGGTATGGATTAAAATATTTTAATCCTTTGCAATTTAAAACTCTTGAAGCGCTTGCAGAGGTAATTATCCATGGTGAAAATGAAATTATAGCCAGCGAAGATGCAGCCCGGAATGTAGATACATACTTCAAAACCTTTCAGGCAAAATTCAAATGGACAATGGCATTAGTGATTAGTGGATTATATTTCTACCCGATATTATCTTTATATCCACCTTTCCCTTACATCTCCGCGGAACGAAGACTTCAATTCCTGAAAAAAAGATTTTACAGGGATATTGAAGCCCGATTGATTCCCGAATTCTGGAGAGTGATTGCTCAAGGAATGATCAGGATTGCAAAGCAGATGTGTTACATTGGGTATTATAATGACAAACGCACATTTGCCTCAGTAGGTTATGTTCCCTTTTCCGAAAGAAAAGATAAAAGTGAAAGATTAAAAAAATCTCCTTTAGTCAAATCTCCTGAGTTATCAGTGAAATCAGAAAAGGATGTAAAAGGAGAAACCATTGAAGGAGATGTTGTTATTATTGGTTCGGGTGCAGCAGCATCTATACTGGCAAAAGGGTTAGTTGAAAACGGAAGGAAAGTTCTGATGATAGAACGCGGTAATCATGAAATACCAGAAACCTTTAATGAAAATGAAATGGAAATGGTTTCAAGGCTATTCCAGGATGGAGCTATACAGGCGGCAAGAGATTTCAGGTTTACTGTTTTCCAGGGAAGCTGCGTGGGAGGCTCAACAGTTTTAAATAATGCAGTGTGTTTTAAAATGCCTGAGTCCGTGCTTGATAAATGGAATAAAGATTTTGGAACCGGCTTGAATAAAACAGAAGTTATGAAATCAATGGACAGAGCATGGGATATGGTTGGGATCAATCACTTGTTTGGTGATAAGGATACAATTAATGGCAAAGAAAAAGTAAGACTTAACCCCGGCGGATATTTATTTAAAGAAGGATGTAAAAAGTTAGGTTATGATTCGCCGCCAAACATTACTGATTCCGTAAACGCTAATATATCCGGATGCCTTGGCTGCGGTTATTGCAACATAGGATGTCAGTATAATAAAAAACTTTCAATGCTTACTACTATCCTGCCTGAAATTCAAAAAAAATATGGAAAGGAAAGCCTTGAAATTATAGCCGGATGCGAAGCTGTAAAACTGAATAAGAATGGCAGTGGAATTTCAAATGTTGAGTGCAGTTTCAATAGCGGAAGAAAAATTAAAGTTTATGGAAAAACATTTGTTGTTTCAGCAGGTGCTATTTCTTCCAGCATCCTGCTTTTAAAATCAAAACTGGGAATAAATAATGTTGGTATGAACCTTTCATTCAATGTGGGTTCCCAATTAACGGCTGCCTATTCTTACAAAATAGATTCTTATGATGGTCTCCAGATATCTCATTACATGAAAATTTCTCCCGATACCGGGTACATAATGGAATCCTGGTTTAACCCGCCAATGTTCCAATCAACAGCAATGCCGGGATGGTTTGAAGACCATTACAATAATATGAAACGTTATGACAGGCTTGCATGCGTTGGAATTTTAGCCGGTTCAGAATCTAATGCAAAGGTAAGAATAGCCGGGCTTACAGGAAGAGAAATAGATTATACTCCTACAAAAAAAGATTTTCAAACATTGTTAGCGGGACTTGAACTTGCCGGTGAAATTATGTTTGCAAGCGGTGCTGAATCTGTAATGCCGAATTCATTTAAGTACTATGAATTCCGAAATATTGATGAACTTAAAAGACTTAAAGAAGTTATAAAAGATCCAAGTGAAATTACTCTTGGTACTGGTCATCCACAGGGTGGAAATATTATCGGCAGCAATCCGGAAAAAGGAGTTGTAAACCCGGAATTCAAAGCATTCGGTTATAATAATCTTTTTGTCTGCGATGCTAGTGTTTTCCCTACAAGTCTTGGAGTAAACCCTCAGCTTACTGTAATGGGCCTTGCTGATTATGCGGTTCAATTTATAAAAGAAAATAAGTAATAATAATTATGCAGCAAGATCATCACACTATTTCAGAAATATTACTTAACTGCGAAGAGAATGGAACAGCTCCAAAATATTTTGTTAATGAAAAAACTTACCAGGAACAAAGCAGCTCATTCTTTGGTCAGCCTCTACCGGTAAGAACCGAGCCTGTTATTTATAATTCAAATGGGGAAGAAATTTTTGTTATAAGCGATCTTCATATCGCTTCCGGCAGAAACTATGTGGGCATTTATAAAGGAACTGAAAATTTCTTTGCTGATGATTCTTTTTACAGGTTCCTTGAATATGCCGATGGAATTAAAAAAACAGCCAATGCATTGC
>CAYNUV010000322.1:0-4312 GCA_964400245.1 uncultured Ignavibacteriaceae bacterium | reverse complement strand
CACCACGAATTTTTAACAGGTTTGTATCAACGATTAAATCAAACGTTCCAGATAACGGATTAAATTTTTGTCTAAAGTCCATTTTATTAAATTCCTCTCGACCTATTTCTGATTCTCAAGTAGCTCAGTAATTTCAGTCCAATGATTCAAACAGTGATTGATATAATCAATCGTGTAATCTTTCATAAAATTCGGATTGTGATCGGCATTGGTAGAGGCACAAACTAAATATCTCCAAGCCTGTTCTTTAGTAAGCAATCCATCTTTAACATCTTTTAAAATTTCGTAATTAAACAGCCATCGTCCGGCGTACCAAGGATGTTTTAAAACTTCAAAATCTTTAACGGGCCGACGCATTAAAAGCATTTCCCCACAAGCCTTACAAGCTGTGGTGAACTCTTCCCGGTGTTCGGCAATATGAGCTTGAAAACGTTTTTCAAGAAGTTGAAGGGATGTTAATTCATCTTCTTTTTGTTCTTTATCAATTCCGAGCTTTACTTTTAGTTCTAAAATGTGATTTTCAAGAGTTTGCTTTGCTTCCAGTTGTTTCTCAGGAATGTAGCAATTGATCTTCTTAGATTTTTCGTCTTTCGATTCAGCATCCAACTTCGCTTGTTCAGCATTTCTTTCGAAATACTCACTGATCATTTTTTCGATCCGGCTTTTGTGGATCTCATTAATAACCAAGTCAGCAAGGGTGTCTAAATCACTGATAGTATCTAATTTATAATTATCTAAATACGAAGCGTATTTAGCTTTGGCGAGCTTCTTTTCTTCCTCATCAGCAAAGTAATGAGAGGTGGCAAACTCACGGACTCTAAGATTCTGAAGGGCTTCATCGTGCATTTCCGCATCAGATTTCTTACTGTTTTGCTTTAAACCTTTTATACGATTAAATTCTTTTTCGAGTTCTGATTGTTCCATACGGTCCCAAATATTTTTGTATACCCTTGACAATTGACACTTAAATGTGTTATATGTTAAATAGGGGTATTATCGCTATTTATTTAATAGCATATAAAAAATAATAAGACGACTCCCGAATACTCAGTAATCGCCTAAAAATTTTTGGACGTAAGCATTGACTTACGCCCTTTTACGGACCGAAAACCGTCATTTTTTTGATATGACAGGAATAGTAACCTGTTCGGTTTAAATAACTTACGTCATAAATATAATATGTTGCACATAGTATCAAACCTATAAGCTATATACTATAAGTATAACATATTGACATTCTTATTGTCAACTCGGTAAGCTATTGGGATATAACGAGATATGAAAGATGCGTAAGTCTATATGATTGCCATAGATGCAAATGTAGACGATAAGCTCTTGCAATTGAAGGGGTTATATGATATAAACTAAGTAGGATTTATTTATTTTCTTGCAGTAAAAATAGTTTATAATTCTTGAAGGGAAGTTGATCAAAAAACCATGATTTTTTGGCTTGAAATGGCAATTCTTCCCCTGATTTGTCTAAAAAAGTACATGCACCCACGTTTTTCCATGTAGAAATGTCTTTTGGGTGAGTTCCGGGGCAGGATGGACAGGCAATTGGGTAAATATCTTTGGCTACAAGCACAAAATCTAAAATATGAGCATCACCACCACATTCAGGACAGCGGACGTGATAGGTGTAAATAGCAGCACAGGAGACTTTGAGGCAGAGGACCTCTTTACGTATAAATTTGGCAATGTTGTTATCCCAAAAATCTGAGATAACGCCTTCGGCCTCAAGGCGACTTTTTACCTCAACAATATCATAATGTTCTTCTTTTTGTAAATTACCATCATTATGCCGGACGGGAATACCTTGACAACAATGGATCTTATATCCTCCGAATTGTTGAGATACTAAATGATAATTTTGCGTACTTATAATTAATTCTGACATTTGGCTCCCCTCCTACTCCTGTTTGCCACTTAAAAATAATTACACCTCTCCTTTCGGCAAGTTACAATTTAGGATATAATGAATTTATCCTATCTTAGAAACTTGAATACTGATGCGGAATCTATACTGCTCTATAGTGAAAGTATAATTGATAAATTTCTGAAATGCAATAGCAAATTGTAGACAGTTGGCTGGTGCGGTTTAGCTGTAGATTAATTCATAAGATAGGATATATTATACCTACATGGATACAACTTCAGGTGTCTCAATTAAATTTGGTAGGGGTGTCTGTAAACGACGGAAGAAGAAACGCTGGTCGCAAGAGAAGCTGGCAGAAGAGTCGGAGATACATCGAACCTATATAACAAAGATCGAGAAGGGCAGAGTGCCACATCTTAGTTTGGCATATGCCTCTAAGTTGGCCCGTGCCTTGGGTAGTACGATTGATGTTATTTTAAAAGACGGGGAAGAGGAATAGAAATTCTTCCGCTTAATATAAGAATAATAATCGCAGAAAAGGGACGGTCCATTACAAATAAAAGAAGAGCTGTATTAAATATAATATCCATTATTTTTCTACTTTCGATATTTGACCGGATTTAAACCATTCACAATTTCCATAATTATCCTGTACTTCAACTGCATCACTGTACAAATCAATATTCCGCACTACACCCACTAACCGAGTCAAATAATTCGTAACAAGTACCTGATCACCAATTTTAAAATTATGATTCATTAGAAGCTCCCGGAAAACCAATCTTCTTTTTTACGTTTACCCTTCGCATCAGACCAACCTTGCTCATAAGCTTCCTTACGAACTTGTTCTAATTCAGATTTTAATTTCTTCTGCAAGTTATCAGCCATAAGCTTTGCATCAAATTCATTTCCACGAACATAACGAAACGTACTGGTATAATTTGCTACCGGATGGCCGTGTGTCAGTTCAAGAATCACGACTTCTTTTTCTGTTGATATTTTAATCATTGTTTTTCTCCAAGCATTCCTACTACAATTCCATAAACCTGTTCAGCCGAAGCCTGATCATAACGAGCAAATTCTTTATCAGCTAATTCCTGAGATCCGAAAGTAAATTTAACCACTCCACGTATTTCATCTTTCTCTGTGGTAATAATGATCTGAGGGGCCTCGGTTTCTTCGTCCTTACTCAGCACAATTAATACCTGAGTATCTTTAACTTCAAATAGTTTGGCAAAGAGCTGCATTTAGGCTTCCTTTATATAGATTACGTAAAACATCTTCCAAAACTCATACGAAATGATTATAGGAGATGCCATTAATACGACTAAGTAAACGCATAATGTGATTGGTAATATGCCGATAACAAATAAATATTTAGCCATTGTTATGAACCTTTGTAAGTTATTAAGATAAGAAGTCCAACAATAAAACCTGTCAGTAAAACAGTGGAAAGGATTAATTCTAAAACAAAAGGTATCTCTCGTTTTCTCTTTTTAATCATGGGTAGCGATTATGCCTCCGTTTAACTTCACTGTTACCGGACCGCAAGGGAACTCAACCTCAATATCAAGGCCCGGTTCTCCTAGCTTCTTTGCCATTCCTTCATATAAATAAATCAGATCTTGGGTACTGAATGAATATTCCTGTGCATAGAACTTGATGGATCTAAAGCCTGACATTACTTTTAACAAATCTTTAAGTTCACCATGCGAGATGCGTTTCTTTTTAACCATTAAGAACCTCTTTATTTTCTGAATAAAACCAAACGAAACCACCGCAGGTTTTTGTTTTTCCTTTGGCACAAGACCGGATTCCATTTGGACATATATTTAATTTCTTAGCAGCCGTTTTTATCCCGGACCACTCTTTAATAACATTTCCACTCAAATCACACTGTAAAATAGGCTTGCCATTGGCCCGGCCCTCCAACAAACTATTTTCCTGCAATTCAATAAATCTACAATTTTCAAGAGTATAATTTCCCTTTGGGTCAATACGATCTATTGAAGGGGAGTCCATTAAATCAGCATTATCACGATAATAAAGATGTTCTATGTCTCTATACGTAAGAAGGAACTTAATTCCTTTAGCTCCATAAGAAATATAGCTATCGGTTTTCGGGTTATTACATCTTTGTTTAGCCGAGTTATAATGTTTTTTCCAAGGGTATTCAACGTGGTATTTTGCCCGATATTCCTTTCGCTTTAATCTTCTGGCTGATTGATAGGCTTTAACCTTGTCTCTGTTATTCCAATAATATTCTCGTTTTCTGGACCGTTCCCTTTCGAGATTTTTAGCCAAATAGTTGCGAGAACCAAGAATCTTGGACCTTCTGACCGGATCTTCTATAAATGCAATATTCACCATCACCATAATACAAGTATAACATATTACCGTTATATTTGTCAAAGTGTGAATAATACGTAAGTTATA
>CAYNUV010000321.1:0-4315 GCA_964400245.1 uncultured Ignavibacteriaceae bacterium | reverse complement strand
GAAATTATTACTTCTTTAAAACTCCTCCCTGCTGCTGCTATTGCATCTTTCCTATTTAATTCAAGCGCCTCCTGAAGTGTAACTTTAAGACTCTCGATCAATTCATCATGTGTATATTCCTGGCAATTTACACCAGGTATTTCTTCTATCCATCCAATCCACCAATCACTGTCCTGTTTAATAATTGCTTTATATTCTTTTAACATTTTTATCTCCGAAATTCTTTAATTATTCTTTGATTAAAATCTATTTAAGTTATCCATATCGTGTTTGATAATATATCTAAAAAAGAAGTAAATAGGAAAAGTTGCACTCATGGATAAAGAGTTCTGATATTCGATATAAGAGTTTTGATATTTTTTGATTGTATTATCTTTTAAGATTAGATTTATGTTATGATTTCAGATGACCTTTCCAACATTCCATTTGATGAAGCTGAATATTCTGTTATTGATGTTGAAACTACAGGACTAACTCCCCACTATCATGGAATAATAGAAATCGGGATTGTAAAAGTTAAAGGATTAAAAATCGTTGACAAGTATGCGTCACTTATCAACCCCGGGAGACAGGTCCCATTTTATATTACAGAGTTTACGGGAATAACCAATGATGATATTTTCAATGCCCCATTGTTTGAAGATGTTGTTGAAGAGATTTCCAATTTTATTTCCGGCTCTGTAATCACAGCACATAATTTATCTTTCGATCGCAGCTTTATTAACAAAGAATTTTCAATGATCGGAAAAGAAAAACCAGCCAACCCTCAGCTTTGTACTTTAAAACTATCTAAAAAACTCTACCCTGAATTGAGAAGCAGGTCTCTAAGCAATTTAAGTTATTATTTTGGAGTGAAATTAATAAATGCTCACAGAGCTTTACCTGATGCTGAGGCAACAGCAAAAATTCTTATCAGGATGCTGAAGAATCTAAAAAATAATAACGAGGTTAAGACATTATCTGATTTGTTAAGTCTCCAGGTTGTACCTTCGCAGAAAGAAACGAGAATAAGAATAAGCAAGCATCTTAAAGAAGATGTTTACTCTCTTCCTGAAGCTCCGGGTGTTTATTACTTCATCAATTCAAAAGGGAAAGTAATTTACATCGGTAAAGCAAAATTATTAAGTAAAAGAGTGCGTTCATATTTTCTTTTAACTGCACCGAGAAAAGCTAAAAGAATTATTAAGCAAACACGAAGAATCAAATATGAAATTACCAACTCGGAATTGACTGCTCTTCTTACAGAAGCTGAATCAATAAAGATTATTAACCCAAAACACAATCTTCAACTTAAGAATTATGGAAATAAATATTTCCTAAGAGTTAACAGGAATCATCCTTTCCCTGATATTGAAATTTCAAACAGGTTTGATTTCGACGGCAATGACTATTTCGGTTTATTCATTACAAAAAAGAAAGCTGAATCTGTTTACGAAGTAATTCAAAAAGCTTTTACACTTAGAGAATGCAGCAGCCAGGAATTCTTGAAAAACAAAAGATGTTTTCTTGCTGAGATTGAAAGATGCCTTGTCCCTTGTGAGAACAAAGAATCAGAGATTTATTACGATGAGCTAAATAAAGTTTATGAATTTCTGTATGGAAAAAACCAGGATACTTTAAACAGGTTGCTGGGTAAAATGAAATACTATTCCGAAAAACAGAAGTACGAAAAAGCAGGTGAAGTAAAAAGTTTGATTGATCTCATACTTTCTCAAACACATAAAACATCAATTTTAAAAGAGCCGGTCAATTCTGCCAATGTTTTATTTGAGGTGAATGAAAATTTTGGATGTGATTATATCCTGATGATTGAGGGTAAAATTTATATTAAAGAATACAAGGTTAATAAGGATAATTATTTTGAAACCGCAATTGATGATTTTTATTTCGGGACTGTAAACACAAAACCTTTACCAACCGAAGAAGATCTTGAAAAGATGAAAATTATTCTTAACTGGATTATACGAAACAGGAATAAAGTACGAACTTTTTATCTTAAAGATTTCACAAATAAAGAAGAACTTTTCAAAAAAACCAGCAGCTTCAAGAATCAGGAATCTTTTTCTGAACCATCCTTTGATATAAAAGATTACACTCTTGATTTGTTTTCAGAAAGTTTAAGTTGAATTCTCAGCAAGAGAAAATAATAGATTGCATTTTAAAATCTAATCTCCTTAACAGATTATAATTCCACGAGATGCTTACTTTTTATATTAAATCGAATTGTTAACATTGTTGCAGAAGCAGTTAATCCAAGCAGCAGACCAATCCAAATCCCTTCAACACCAAAATTAAAAATAAATCCCAGTACATAACCTATTGGAAGTGCCATAACCCAATAAGCGATGAATGTTATTATTGTAGGAATTTTTACATCAGTAAGACCTCTTAAAATACCTATTCCAACTCCCTGTATTCCATCAGATACCTGGAATATGGCAGCAATAATTATTAAAGATGATGCAATCCTTATTACCTCGATATCATGAATGTATAAAGTAGGGAGAAAATTATTTAAGCTTATAAAAATCAAACCTGCTGTAAACATAACCAAAGCTCCTAAAGCAAGCGCTGTAAATCCTGCCCTTCTTACTTCAGTAATATCCTGCTTACCAACTGCATTGCCGACTCTTATTCCACCGGCGGCAGATATACCAAGCACTACCATAAATGTAATTGAAGCAAGATTAATTGCAATCTGGTGCGCTGCAAGTTGATTTGTACCAAGCCATCCAATCATCATTACTGCCAAAGTAAAAGCACCTACTTCAAAAAAATACTGGAAGCCGCTTGGCAATCCAATAGATAAAATCTTTTTGATAACCGTTAAGTTTAAGTTTCTAAAGTTCAAAGAAACATCAAACTGTCTGAAGTATTCTTTTTTCTTTACATAAAAAATAATTGCTATAACCATAAAAACTCTTGATGAAAATGTCGCCCATCCGGCACCATCTAATCCCAAAGCCGGCATTCCCAGGTTTCCATAAATAAAAATCCAATTTGCAAAAACATTAATCAGGTTTGCAGCAATTGCAATTATCATAGCTGGTTTCATTATGGAGAAACCTTCAATAAATTGTTTATATGTATGAAATAACATTGCAGGCATTATTGATAATGCAATAATCTTTGTATATGATGATGCAAGTTCAGCTACATCTTGCGGTTGATTCAGATGTTCAAATAAATTTGAACAAAAAAAAGTAATGCACATCAGAATAAACCCAAGTGTAATGTTCACTGCAAATGATTGTCTGAAATAAATTCCACATTCTGAAAATCTGTTTGCGCCGACTAAAATTGCTATAAGCGGAGTGACTGACATTGCAACACCAAGCCCAATTATAAAAACCAAAATGAAAAGACTATTTCCTAATGAAGCACCTGCAAGTGGAGCTGCACCTAAATCGCCAACCATTATACTATCAACAACTCCCATCATTATAAAACCAAGCTGTCCAATAACAATTGGATAAGCAAGTTTTATTGTTTCCTTAATATGGATTTTAATGTTTTGCAAATGCTTTTTTAATTTTAGGATTTGAATATAGTTCTAATAATATAAAGAGAGAATCAGCGGGGGCAAAAAAATAACGACTTCACATGGTTGAAGTTGAAGCCGCTAACTTGCTTGAAAAGAATGTAATGTGAATTTTTCTGTATGGTTAAATTTCTTCTATCTTATTTTTTCTCAGGTAATCTGAATAAAATCTGAAACACATTTTCCTGACTCTTTTACTATCATCAAAACGGCTTGCCTGCTGAACAGCAAATACTGACATTGGAGTTCCAAGTTTATATAATGCAAGTGCAGCAACAATTCTTCCTTCTTCACTTTCCTCATTTCGCAGCATTCTCATTAAGGGTATAACCGCATTTTTAATTTGCAATTCACCTATCATATATGCTGAACTTGTTTTTAATCCGAAGTTACCTGATTCAAGTCCAATCAGTAATGATTTAATTGTATTATCAGAAGATTGTTTTGTTACAGGTTTTGGGAAAACTGTTGCTGATATTAAAGTTGGAAGAAGACACACAATTAAAAATAAACTGAATGCAATTCTTTTCATTTTATCACCTTTTTATTTTTTACCTGATGTAAAATATTTCGATATTAAATAGTTTACTAATGAATACTGATGAGAGGTATCAATAATTGACAGGAAGGTAAAATCCTATATAAAAAACCATGAACAAAATTTACTTTTCTTAGTTTGGCGGAGAGAGTGAGATTCGAACTCACGGTGGCAACTAGTACCACACTGGTTTTCGAGACCAGCCTATTCAACCACTCTAGCATCTCTCCAGTTTT
>CAYNUV010000320.1:0-4339 GCA_964400245.1 uncultured Ignavibacteriaceae bacterium | reverse complement strand
AATTATATAAATAGAAATGAAGTAGCAATGCAGTTAAATTCAAAAAAAAAGCCGGCCAATATGACCGGCTTTACTAAGAACAAAATATTCTTACTTGGTAAGAATCATTTTCTTTGTTGAACTGAAGTTTGTTCCATCAACTCCAACAGCTTCAATTGTATAGAAGTATACACCGCTATTTAAGCTTAAAGCATCAAAGTTCTGGTTATGAATACCAGCACTGAGATTTCCATTGATTAATGTTATTACTTCCTGTCCAAGTACATCAAATATTTTTAGAGTAACCTTAGAATCTGAAGCGAGACTAAAGTCAATCTTTGTACTTGGGTTGAATGGATTAGGATAGTTTTGAGCTAAAGCAAAAGCTACTGGATTAAGCTCAACATTAACTTCATTTGAGTAACTGGTAGTTCCATCAAAATCAACCTGTTTCAACCTGTATGTGTAAGATCCTGATGTTACACTGTTATCAACAAAACTATAGTTTTTAGTTTCTGTTGTTGTTCCAAAGCCGGCAACAAAACCTACCTTACTAAATTCCTGGTCAGCTTGTTTTCTTTCAACCTCAAAGCCATAGTTGTTTGTTTCTGTTGCAGTTTGCCAGTTAAGGTTAACCTGTCCACCGGTAACTGAAGCAGCGAAAGAAGTTAATTCAACAGGAATAATATCCACCAACATAAGATTATCAATATACCAGAAATCAATATTGAAGGAATCACCGTTATAGTAGAATGCAAGCTGCAGATTTGCATCTGTTGTTGGGACCTGGAATGGAATAGTTACTTGTTCAGGGTAAACAGTATCAGTTGGGCTTATTTCCCAAATCGAAGTATATGTCGTACCGCCATCATAAGTCGTAGCAAGACCAACAGGACCACATGGATCAGCATACCAATCCAGAAAATGCCAGAATTGAAGAACAAGATCATGACCATTTTCAGCAGCTATTACATCTGATAACAAATATGAAGTTCCATTAAATGAAGGTGTCCAGCTAAATCTTAATTCAGGTGCTGTACCTGTAGCATTAGAAGTACCTTGAACAGACCAGTTGGTTAAACCAAGTGGGCCAACCGGCGTCCAGAAATCTAAAGTACTAAATGGTTCGTCCAATAAAACTCCTGGAGTATTTTCAGTAGTGAAACTCCATTGAGGACCTACCTTACTACAAGTATCGCGAAATACTTCTACTCTCCAATAATAAGTCTCATTATAATCTAGAGCTGGAGAAATAGTCCAGGAAGTTGATAATGAACCTGACTGAACATTAGTTAGACTGTTTGGATCAGTACCAAACCATAATGTTGTGGACGTAGCTTCAACTGGATTTGTCCAGGAAAGTGATGAGGTTGAAACAGGAACGAGGGTAGCGCCATCAGAAGGGCTCGGGTTTAAAGGATCTCCAACAGGACAACCAGGACCTAATTCTTCAACTACTGCTGCAAGGTTCCAATTATAATTTAAACCAAATCCTGAAAGACGTGCCCATGCACCTGAGAAGTAAATCCAATCCCCATCAACAACCGCCGGGCCAGCATCAACACCTGCAGGAAAACCACCTCCGGCATGGGTTACTTCAATAGAAACCCAGATATCATTTCCATCCAATACTACAGGTGTTGTGAGAATAAATGTATTCCAACTTGTACCAGTTGTAGTAAGTGGTTCAGTATATAGTACACTTCCCGGAACCATAGAGGAACCAGCTCCATATATTTTTAATGTAGCTGTAGTTGGAACTGTATTTATATAGGTTATAACTTGTGTTAGTGATTGACCTGCCAGAGATCCAACCATTCCAGCAGTAAATCTGGCTGCATACTCGAAAGTACCACCGCCAGTTAAACCAATTGCATCAATATTAATACCGTTATCATACCTCAAGGTAGTTGTTGTCCCTTCAGATGGAGGTAAATAGGAACCACCTGATTTATATTTACTACCTACTTTAGAAACCTGAGCTAAAGATGATGACACAAGAAAAAAAGATAGGACAAAAGAAAGGAAAAGATAGTTGAATCTCTTCATAAAGATCTCCTTTTATTTTTAGTATGTGGGGGTTAAAATTTCTTGGAATACAGTGTGAGGTTTATACCCTCAGACCTTACTAAATTTAAAATTAGTGCCCACTATAATTCCAGTGGTTCAACAATAGTTAAAAAACTTAAATAATGCAAGAAAATTTGATGATCATTTAAAATAAAAAGTCCGGTTAAACCGGACTTTATAAAATTAATATTTTACTTTAAAATATTATTTCGTTAATATCATTTTCCTCACTTGAGAAAAACTGCTTCCATCTATACCATGTGCCTCAATCTGATAAAAATAAACACCACTATTAAGTTTAGAAGCATCAAAATTTATATTGTGATAACCTGCATTGATTGTTCCATTAACAAGTTTTATTACTTCTTCACAATCAGGTTAAATACTTTTAAAGTTACAGAAAATAACTAATCTTTGTACTTGGGTTGAATGGATTAGGATAGTTTTGAGCTATCGAAAAAGTAGTTGGTTTCAGTTCGCCTTCAATTTCTTTTGAGTAATTTATTGTACCTTCAAGATCAATTTGTTTATCTAGAAATCTTTTTATTCTTATCCAGGGATTCTTTTTCTAATCTTTTTTTAAAGGCAATTATTTTCTTTAAAAGATTCTGATCACTTGTTGCTAAGATCTGAACAGCAAGCAATCCTGCATTTTTTGCCTGGTTAATTCCAACAGTAGCAACAGGTACACCTGCCGGCATCTGTACAATTGATAGAAGAGAATCGAGTCCATCCAATGATTTGGCTTTAACAGGAACTCCTATAACCGGTAATGGAAAATAAGCCGCAGTAACTCCCGGTAAATGAGCGGCACCGCCTGCACCGGCAATTATTATTTTGATTCCTCTGTCAGGTGCAGTAGTTGCATATTCCGATAAATATGTCGGAGACCTGTGGGCAGAAATTATTTTCATTTCATATTTAATATTAAACTCATCAAGAATGTCTGCTGCTTCTTTCATAATATTAAGATCGGAATCGCTTCCCATTATAATTCCAACTATAGGTTTTTCTGATGACATAAGAAATTCCTTTTAAATAATATTAAAAATATTTGTACACATACTGAATTACTCCTGTCTGTAAACCATCGCTGTCATATTTTATTTCTTCAATTATATTTTTTTTATCATCATACCTGGAAATATATTTATTAATCAAATCATCATTCTCATCATAAGTTTTTGATTCTGTTTTTAAATTGTTATCAAATTCATTTTCTACACTATAAGTTTTTATACCGGAAGCTGAGAACCATTCTTCTTCAATCAGATTCCCTTCCCCATTATAATAATAGATATAATATTCTTCAGGAACACCGGAAGAACTGAATCTTTCAGCTTTAACTTTATTTCCATATTCATTGTATTCATAAGTAAAGTATTGAACGATCTTTCCATCCGTATACCTTGATGCTTTTATTTTCTTCCCGGTTTTATCATAATCATAGGAATATTTATATTCAATTTTCCCCTGATCATCATAGACAATTGTCTCAACCAAAAATCCATCACTGTTAAATGTTTGTGTCGAAAGTTTTTGATTCTTAAGTGGTTTACCTTCAGCATTAAGATTGAAATTTATTTTCTCAATAGATTTGATCTTTAATGATTTTATATATTCTCTTTCTAATAGCTCCATATTCTTTACTGTCTTAATTGTTTTGTCCTCATACCTTACTTTTTCTTTTTTTTCAGTTTCTACTGAAGAAGAACAACTCTGCAACGCAATCGTTAATCCAACAATCAGACAGCAAAAAATTTGACTACAATATTTTATCATCTTTAACTTCAATTCCATTTTGAAAATTTTTTTCTGCTATAATATTTCCCTGCTCATCATAGGTAGTTGCTTGGCCTTCTCTCAAACCATCTTTGTAAACGGCTGTTTCTTTTAGTTTACCTGAGGGGTAATTCCAGAACCATTCGCCATCTACAAGATCATTTTTAAAGTTCCCCTGCGATTCAATCTTTCCATCATGGAAATAATATTTCCATAAACCCTCATTTTTATTTTCCTTAACTGACCCTTCAACTTCCACTTTGTCATTTGTACCAAATATTTTCAGAGTTCCATTCTTTTTTCCGTTTACGACTTCATATTCAATCTTCTTATCACCAACTTTCCCGGATTTTTTACCTGTAAACAATTTTCCTGTTTCATCATAAATAAGAGAATCAAATTTAATCTCTACGTTTTCTTTTTTTTGTGATTCAGTACAGGAGGATAAAAACATAAAAATAATTAATAAAAAGAAAAACTTGAACAAATCTTTTAAGCAATTTTAAAT
>CAYNUV010000319.1:0-4355 GCA_964400245.1 uncultured Ignavibacteriaceae bacterium | reverse complement strand
ATTTAAAATCTCTTCCCGAATTTAACCGGACTGTAGATGATTTACACGCTGGTCCAAAACAATATGTCTTTCATTCAACATCAAGATGGCTTGACCCGAATAAGGATGGAAATAATTCTGATGGAATTGACGGGTGGAGACTTGATGTTGTAAGAGATGTTCCTATTGGTTTCTGGGAAGACTGGAGTAGCCTGGTCAGATCAATAAATCCTGATGCAATTATAATTGGCGAGCTGTGGGAACTTTCTCCTGATTTCATTTGGGAAGAAGGTGCGTTCAATTCATTAATGAATTATAATTTTGCTTTTGCAGTAAATGATTTTTTTATAGCTGATAAAAAGAAAATTAAAGTATCAGAATTTATAAATAAATTGAAAAAAATTGATAACACTTATCCTGAGGAAAATCTTAATCTTCTTCAGAATCTTATGGATAGTCACGATACGGAAAGGTTATCTTCTATGATTCTAAATCCTGACAGAAATTATGACAGGGATGCTTATGCTGGAAATCCAAATTTTAATCCTGGAAAACCGGGAAATGAAATTTATGAAAAGCAGAAACTTATCTTTGCATTCCAGATGACTTACCGTGGGGCACCGATGATTTATTATGGAGATGAAATCGGGATGTGGGGCGCTGATGATCCTCACTGCAGAAAACCAATGATTTGGGATGATTTAAAATATGATAATGAAGTAATCACAAAGGATGATGGGTTTGAAAAAGGATTGGGTTCATATACGGTCGATCAAAATAAAGATTTGCTTGAGTTTTATAAAGAGATGATCCATTTGAGGAATGAAAATAAAGCTTTGCAGAAAGGTGATATAAATTTTTTATATAGCAATGATAAAAAACAGAGCTTTGCGTTTGAGCGAATATTTGAAAACGAAAAAATAATTGTTGCTTTCAACATTGGGAAAGAAGAAGATAATTTTGATATTCCTGTTGATATGTTAAAAGGACAATATAAAGAGTTGCTAACTGATGAGGAAGGAAATTTTTCAGGTTCGGATAAAGCGAATAGTAAAATATCAGTTAAAATTCCCGCTCAATCGTTTCGTATTTATAAAATTTATTCTTCGCATTAATGAAACCGGATATAAAAAATTATAATTCATTCATCTTTGATCTTGATGGAACGATTTACAGGGGAAGCAATCTTATTCTTTATGCTGATAAAACAATAAATTATTTGAAGAGATCTGGGAAAAGAATTGTCTTTATCTCCAACAAAACAACGGGAAGTGTAAGAGATTATTTTGATTTTCTTAGAGGGCAAGGATTAAATATTGAAGAGAATGAAATTATAAACTCAACAGTTGTTCTTTCAAAGTATCTGAATAAAAAACACTCAGGCAAAAATTTTTATGCGATAGGTGAAAAAACTTTTATTGATGAAATAATTTCCTCCGGTTTAAATTATTCTGAAAATCCGGAAGATATTGATATACTCCTTGTAACGCTTGACAGAACATTTAATTATGAAAAGCTTGAGATTGCAGCAAAAGCTCTTGAGAAGGGCGCAAGATTTTTTGCAGCAAATATTGATGATACTTGTCCTGTTGATAATGGTGAAGTTCTCGATGCTGGCGCAACAATATCTGCACTGGTAAAAAGAACCCACCGCAAGCTTGAAAAAAATTTCGGCAAGCCTTCACAATATATGATGGATGAAGTAAAGGAAAGGCTTGGGAAAGATCTCTCCAAAGCTTTACTAATTGGCGACAGGCTTGAAACAGATATTGCAATGGGTAATTCATTTGGATTGGATACTGCTTTGGTTTTATCCGGAGTTAAAAATTTTCCAAATGGAAACCAGGATATTAAACCAACCTACCTTTTGGGTTCTGTGTTTGATTTGATCAGTGAAAAGTTATAAGAAGGTGATGAATCATTTAGTTTGGTTATCTTGTCTCAAAATCTTTTCTATATAATCTTGTTCAATATCCTTTGATTTTACGATACAATCTTTTAATGCTTTCCAAAGAGTAGGTTCTAGTTCAAATAAGTTGTAGGAACCATCTTTGAAACAGCTATTCAATAACTTTGCTACCTCTAATTCATAAACTTTTTCGAATACTATCCATGTATCTGTATCAAAATTATCTTGCTTGGCGTCCACAAAATAATAATTATTTTTAGGTGACAACCGAGCTCTTTAGTTCTCCATTTCTTTTGAACACTGGTCGTTAAGCAAACTAAATAAGGTTCGTTATCTTGAGGTGTGTTAAGTATAATTAAGATTTTGTTAGCAGTTGATCCATCTTTAAATTTAAAATTAATGAAGTAAAAAACATCCCCAGCTTTCATATACTATCAAGTAACTCTCTATTCTCTTTGTCTAGTAATTGCTTGTCCTTTACAATTTCCTTTGTCAAAGAATTGTCTTCATCATCTAAGGATAAATAAAAATCTATAATAGCATTTTCACCTTTATCTTTAATTGTTTTATCCCATGGTGCATTTTTCAAATGGGTTGAGTCTTTCATTTGATCTCCAGTAGCTTCATTAAATACATCAGCCACTTTCTTTAATAATTCTATTTCTCTTTTTGTGAATACTTTTTCATTGAATACTTTTTTTGGTTTAATAACTAGTTTCTTCTTATCATTAATTTCATCAAATACCTCTTCTTCAATAAATAGGAATTCTTTTAAATCTTCTGGATTTTTTTCAGGGTTAATTTCATTATAAATTTGCTGTGGAACGGGACCCATTTTCCAAGCTCTGTAAACTTGATTAGTAACTGGTCTACCGGTTTCCTTAAAATGCCAGAAGTCAAGGTAATACAAAAGCTTCATTAACTTAAGTTTGTAGCAATGTTTTGTATTATTACAAAAGAAGATTATTGCATTAAATAACTTTTCTCTTTCAAGAGAAAGTTTCATTTGGGTTATGCCCATTTTTTATTAAAAATAGTTTTTGAAATATACGAATATCTTTATTTTGAAAATCTGCAATTATCATACCCCCAATAATCGAAAATAAATAGAATTTTTTTAAGCATAATTCATAATATGGGTAAGTTTAACCAAATATTGAACATTTTAGCAACAAAAATATCAATATCCTGTTTGGTTGTTCTATGTTAAAAACTTCCACTTTTTTAAGTCATTCGGATTATATTCATAAATTTCATTGTCATTATATCTCCAGCTTTTGTCTTTATGAATTACTATCCCACCGAAAAGTTTCTTCCCGTTTTTGTTTTCTTCTTTGATGTATTTGGCTAAACCTTCTGCTCTTTCTTTAGCAGTTTCAGCAGTAATACCTTCCTTTGTATCTAACATACCAATTTTTCCATCTTTATATTTTACAATCCAATCAATATAAAACGGATATTCTTCCTTATTCTTTGAATATTTCACCGCAAAATAATTTGCACCACTATCTCCATTCTTAAACCACCATTCAATATTGTCATTCGCTTCTAAATATTCTTTTATAAAATTTTTCTCAACTTCAGAAGCTGTATTTTCTATAAAGAAAGGCTCCATTATAGCTCGTTTATTTTTCATTTGAACAAAGTTGTTATTTAAACTTATTGTTTGAGGTATTTCCCAGTTTTCTTCTTTAATAATTTCTTTTTTTCCTAATTCAACTTTTGAAAGGTAAATTTCTTTTGCTCTGTTGATTACATTAATAAATTTTTGTTTATTCTTTTGATGCAAAACAACCATTTGTGTATTTAATCCGCCATACTCAAATGTAACCGGAAAAACATAAGACAAGTAACGATAAATAGATTCTTTTATTCTACCGACTGAACGTTTTTCTGGGAATAACGGATATAAACTATCTAAGACAAATGAATCAAATAATTTTTGAATCTCAACTTCATTCTGTTTAATATTTACAGTTTCCTTTGAATGTTCTTCAAACATATCTTTTTCAGTTTCAAGATGTTCAAAAGCCTTATCAGGATTTGTAATCAATCCATCAGATATTAATTGAGAAAATACTTCATCTACTTCGGTTGTTATATTCTTATCCAACTGTTGTTCATCTGCTGCAAAGAGGAAATCTTTTATAAACTGAGGGCTTAATCTTGTTTCTTCTCTGAATCGTTTTGCGTGATAAGATATTAAAGAAATTTCTTTATAAAATTCTTTTCTATGCGAATAATTAATCATCAGATATGAACCCGCAATATCTTCTTGTATTGAAATATCAGCCAAGTTTGTATAAACAAAACCCGTATTCAATTCATCATTCTTATAATGTTTTAATTCAGGCATTCTTAATATTCTTCCGACTGTTTGTATGGAAAAGGTATAACTTTTCCAGTCGCGAAATAAAACAAGAATACAGGCACGTGGACAGTCCCAACCGAGCGCAATTGCCTGTTT
>CAYNUV010000318.1:0-4358 GCA_964400245.1 uncultured Ignavibacteriaceae bacterium | reverse complement strand
TAAGTTCTTCTAATCTGCATAAAAGAATCTTCTTCTTTTATTTTTTCGTTTGTCTTAATTCCTTCTACATTCCAGAAATAATAAACTTCTCCTGTACCGGAAGATTTTAAAATGATATTTCCTTTACTTAGTTCTGCATTCGATAATGTTATATCCTTATTATCAAAACTTCCGAGAGTTTTTCCATTTGCCACAATGTCAACTTTCATATTAGTATTTGCTGTAAGCTTGGCTGCTTTTCCCAGCGCAAGAAATGTAAATGATCTTTCCTGTGTTGAATACATCTCATCAGCAAGGCTTGAAAGATGCTTTATCATATAAGGAACCTGGTTGTTTGTTGGCTCGACTTCCAAAAGAACATTCAGCATAATTGCATTTGCTCTCACTTCAGAATCGAAACAGCCTCCGGTTTCTCTATCAGTTTTTTCAGGATTATATTTGGGAGGAACAACTTCATAATATGTATTCCATTTTCCCATCAAAGCAAAAGCTCCTGCAAGAAGATATTTTGAGTCTGTCGCCAAAACAGCAAAGCCGGCTTTCTGTGCTTCAACTAAAAAGTGAGCAGCGTAAACACTTCCCCACCAGCTTGAATAGTCTCCACCCTGCCAGTAAGCCATCGAGCCATCATAAAGCTGCATTGATTCAAGTTTCCTGATTCCTTCTTTAACAAAATAAATTGGGTTGTTTGTTTTATATAATTCGGGAGCTACAAGCTTTGCAAGCTCTTCAAAATAAAGTTGTGGGAAAAGCTTTGAAACAGTTTGTTCAATGCATCCATGCGGATAACCTACTAGATATTTTAAGTGCTTGCCAAATTTAATTGCAGGAAATTTGCTGATGGTTAATGTTGTGGTTTGAGTTCCAATTAAAAAATCTTTTGGAAGTTTTACATTAACATTTGTACTTGCTTTAATATTTCCGGAACCACTTTCAACTATAAGAGGAGAAACCGGACGAACACCGATCTCGATTTCTTCTTTTACATTTGCTGCACCGCTTGTTTCAAGAATTATTTTTCCTGGACCGATTTCGTTCCAGGTTTTAATTCCAAATCTAACCTGGTTTGTTGAATTTGGTTTTATTGTAACCGATTGATTTTTATTTGATACAATTTTTAAAGGACCTTCAACTTTGAGGGAAATATTTACACTCTTACTTGAAGAAGTTGTATTTATAAGTGTAACAGTTGAAACGAGCGAATCATTCGAAGATAAGAAGCGCGGAATTTCCGGTTCAATAATAATATCATTAGCAACTTTTATGTGTCCTTCTGCGCTGCCAAATCTTGAACCTGAATAAGCAACTGCCATTAAGCGGATATCACCATTAAACTGAGGAATGCTCAAAGGTATTTTTACAATTCCATCGCTGTTTGATTTTTTAATTCCGCTCCAGAAAGAAACAAGCTTAAATCTTTTTGTTGTAACAGGATTTGTTCTTTTAGAAATTTGTTTGGATTCTTCTTCATATCCATCACCGCCGATGGAAGATTTGAGAGTTACAATTTCAGGCAACAGAAGTTTGTACAAATCATAACTATCAGTTCTTAAAGTTCTCTTTCCATACATGTATTTGTAAGGATCGGGAGTTTCATAATTTTTTATCTGAAGAATTCCTTCATCAACAGCGGCAAGAGTAATGTAAATATTTTCCTCAGGAATTGTTTTAATTGTTATTTCCTGTTTTGTATTTGGTTTTATTTTTTGCGGAGCCGTTAATGTAACAGGAAGCTTGTTCTTTTTTCTTTCAACTTTAATTGATGCAAAACCATGCCCGACAAGAAATGGTGAAGTTTCAATCATATTGTGTTTTCTGAAAAGAGTTGCCGAGACATAAACATTCGGCATATACTCTTCGCTTAATGCTAATTCAACTTCTGCCGATCTTGTTTCCACATCAATATATTTATGAAAATATACCCCGTTACGTTCAAGAGTTATTAACATCTTACCTGCAAACGGAGCAGTGAAAAGTAATTTGGCTTTTTCACCGGGCTCATAAATTTCTTTATCTGCAACAATTTCAACTCTTCCTTCTTTATCAACTTCAAATGAAGAAGCTGTTGTGCCTCCCCATCCGTAAGCATAAAATGATTCTGACTCATAATCACTTTCTCCTGTTTTGCCATCAGGAAGAATTTTAGAAATTCTTAATTCATATTCCCCGGAACGAGAAACAGTAAATGAAAAATCTTTTGGTCCGCCGGAGATATTCTACATCTCTTTCCCATTCTTTTACTTCTCTTTTTTCGGAAGCATAAAAATATCTGTTAGAATTATCTTTCTTTAAAACTGTTTGCCATTCGTATCTTACCAACGTTGCTTTTACTTTAAATTTTGAAATGGGTTTATCCTTTTCATCAACAGCAACAAATTTGAAATTCAATTTCTCATTTGTTGCAAAGTAATAACCGTGCGCACTTATCCCGATAAAATATTTCCTCGGGTAAATATCAAACGAGACAGACCTGTTTACTGTTCTTCCGGTAAGATCAAAAACACTTACATAAGCATTGCCTTGAATTATTCCTTTGCTGCTTAACTCTGATGGGAGAGTATCTTTAATTAAAGCAGTTCCTTCCTCTGTAAGAGTTCCATCCCTGAATTTGTTTTGTAAATTTGAGTTTGCGCCGAGGAGTTTGAAAAATTAAATGCAGTATATTTTTCGCTGTAAAAATTTTTATGAGTGTATTGAAAATGCCCTTCATATTTTAATCCTGATGCCTTGGCACCAAAAAGAAATTCAGAATTTATATCAACAGAAAGAACATCGCCCGGATAAGCAGTTTCTTTATCGCCCTTAAGCATAACTCTTATTTTATCCGGAACAAATTCTTCCACACTGAATCTGTATGAAGTTATTAATTGCTTTGCACCAGAATAAACTTCAGCAACATATTCACCAGTCTGTGCATAATCAGGAAGATCAAAAGATAATTCAAATGAGCCTTCATCATTAAGATTTTTTTTGAATTCGCTGAAGGTCTTTCCTGTAGGAGTAATTATTTTAATTATTACCGGAATTCCTGCCTGTCCGGTAGGCAAGTCTTTTCCAACTTTTATCTTATCATTTCTTACTATTGCTGAGAGGTTAACTTTATCTCCGGGCCTGTATAAATTTCTTTCAGAATAAATATAAGAGGTGTAATCTGTTGTGGATTCATATATGCCTCCAACATCAAACCTCGAAGTTTCAATTTAAGTTTGCTGTAAATCAATAAAATTAAAATCGTCTCCTTTTTCGGCAGTAACCAGTCTTGTAAAAAATCCTTCAGTCTGAGGTTTAATATTTTCAAATGTAATTACGCCATCACTGTTTGTTTTTCCTGAAAGAATTACCTGGTTGTTGCTTGATAAAATATTTACATCAACATCTGCAACCGGCTCAGCAGCAGAAATCGAATTTACAAAAACCATAATCTGGTTAGCAGACTGCTTTGCAATAATTCCCAGATCAGACATTGAAATAACCTTCGAATCAACTACCCATCTTTCTTCATTCGATCTTACATTTATAATATAAATACCTTTGAATCTTTGATTTAATGCTTTATCAAGATTAACAGTGAATTTCTCAAGCCAGTTCTCTCTTTTGCTCAGATCAATTTTTTCTGAATAAATTAACTTGCCATAATCTGAAGGATAGTACTGGTAATAACTGCGATAATCATCTTCTCCATCATAAGAATAATCATAGTAATGCCCCTGGTTAAAAAAATAAATAAGGTTATTCCTGAAAACCTGTGAAACTTCTATATCAACTCCCTTTACATTAGTCGCATTCACTTCGAGGTTTCTCAATCCGCTTTTCATCAGGTAGAGCCCCTGCCTATCTGCAAAGTTTATCGCCGGACTCAGATCAACAAATGTAACCTGCTGCTCAAAATTAAATTCTAACTCACCGCCAAAAAGTCCGGGCAAACCTTTCTTAATCATTAATCCAATTGTTTGTGTCTCAGTAAAATCTCCTTCTATACGAAGGGAATTTTCATTTACAGAAAAACTAAGCTGCTTCGCAGGATTAGTTTTAATAAAATCTTTTAATCTTTTCTCATTCACAGTCTGAGTTGTATAAACAAGAATCCAGCCTGTGCCTCCATCATATCCTGAAGTAACAGAGGTAATTGCAAGTTTTGTAATCGGTGGAAGATCCTGTTCAAATTCTCTTTCATCCTGCAAAGATTTTTTTCCAATAACAGATTGAAGCCCTTCTTTAATAGTTACAGAAAGCTCCTGCTCTTTATTAGTCTGTTTTATTTCGCCAAAATTAATTGCAATTACATCAGAAGGGTTCTCAGACATTATTTTATAATTGCTGACCGTTTTATTTTCTCTTTTAACTTCAAGATATTGTTT
>CAYNUV010000317.1:0-4362 GCA_964400245.1 uncultured Ignavibacteriaceae bacterium | reverse complement strand
CAATTGGCTAAATCATCAACATCTTCAGGTGCAAACTATGAAGAAGCACAAGCAGCGTCATCAAAATCAGACTTTGCAAATAAAATGAAAATAAGTTTAAGAGAAATGAGAGAATCCAATTATTGGTTAAAAATTAGTAAAGTTGTAAAATTTGGCAATCAGGCAGCAGCTGATAGTTTATATATAGAATCTACAGAATTGAGAAATATTTTAGGTTCAATTTGCAGTAAACTCTAAATACAATTTTTAATTTAGAATTTTTAATTGAATGAACATGATTCAGATAATCTTAAAATAATTAAAAAAGAAAAAACATAATAAAGGAGAATAAAATGGATTTAGGATGGTTAGGTGCCGGGCTTGGTGCCGGAATTGCTGTTATTGGGGCAGGTCTTGGTATTGGCAAACTTGCTGCTTCTGCCCTTGAAGCTATGGGAAGACAGCCTGAAGCTGCTGGTCAGATCAGAACCAATATGATTATTGCAGCGGCGCTTATTGAAGGTATTGCCTTCTTCGCACTTGTTATTTGTATTTTGCTTGCAGTAAAAACTTAAATAGTTAAAACTGCTGTTTTAATCTCTTAAAAAAATCAGGATTAAAATTATGCTAACAATTAATAATTTAGCAGTTCTTTTGCTTTCTTCGGAAGGCGGCAGTCTTGTTGATGTTAATCCCGGATTAATATTTTGGACTGTTATAACTTTTTTAATTCTTCTTTTCATTCTTAAAAAAGTTGCCTGGAAACCTATTCTTAATGCTCTTGATCAAAGAGAGATGGCAATAAAAGATTCTCTGGAAAAAGCTGAGAAAGCAAAAGAAGAAGCACATAGAGTTCTTCAGGAAAATCAGGCTTCTTTAATAAAAGCAGAAGATGAATCAAAAAAGATAATTGAACAGAGTCGTGTTTATGCTGAGAAACTTAAGGAACAAATGATTAAAGAAAGCAAAGAACAAGCTAAGAAAATAATTGAAGATGCTTCTGCTGAAATTGAACAGAAAAAAGAAGATGCTTTTATTGAGTTAAAAACAAGGGTTGCTGAGATTGCAATTCAAACTGCCGAAAAAATATTGCATGAAAATCTTGATAAAGATTCTAACAAAAAGCTTGTAGACAGGTACATTGATGATATTACACGGAACTAAGTATGGCTGAATTAAAAGTATCAATTCGATATGCAAATTCACTTCTCGATTTAATATCGGAGAAGAATAATCTTGAGCAGGTTGCGAAAGATATGGAATTGGTTCAGTCGGCAATTACCTCAAGCTCACAGTTGAAAAATCTTCTTGAAAGCCCGGTTATTAAACTTGAAATGAAAAAAAATATTTTAGGTGAAATATTCGGAGGAAAAATAACTGAAGAATCAATGAACTTCATAAAATTTGTTGTTGAAAAGAACCGCGAGAATCTTCTTCCGGGTATAATAACAAAATTTCTTGAGTTTAAAGATGAAAAACTTGGACAAATAAATGTTGATGTGAAAACCTCTTTTGATTTTACTGATGAACAAAAAGAAAAATTAAAGAGCGTGCTTGAGAATATTCTAAACAAGAAAACAAATCTTAATTTTAAAGTTGATAAAACAATTGTCGGTGGATTTGTTGCTACAGTTGGGGATACAGTTTATGATGCTTCTGTTAAACATCAACTTGAACTTTTAAGAAAAGAATTTTTACAAGGCAGTATTCAACTAAACTAAAATAGAATTTTAAAGGAACAAAAAATGGCTGAAGTCAGACCTGATGAAATATCTGCAATACTTAGAAAACAATTATCCGGCTTTGAAAGCGAAGTAGATATTTATGATGTAGGAACTGTACTGCAGATTGGAGATGGTATTGCAAGAGTTTATGGGCTTTCAAAAGTTATGGCCAGTGAGCTGGTTGAATTTCCTAATGATGTTTTTGCAATGGTACTTAACCTCGAAGAAGATAGTGTCGGCTGCGTTCTTTTTGGCGAATCTACTTTAGTTAAAGAAGGTGATACTGTAAAAAGAACAAAGAGGGTGGCTTCAATACCTGTTGGTGAAGAAATGTTGGGAAGAGTTGTTAACCCTCTCGGTATTCCGATTGATGGTAAAGGTAATATCAATACAAAAAAGTTTTACCCGATAGAAAGAAAAGCCCTTGGAGTTATTCAAAGGCAGCCGGTTAAAGAACCGCTTCAAACAGGAATTGCTGCTATTGATGGAATGATCCCTATTGGACGAGGACAAAGAGAATTAATAATTGGCGACAGGCAGACTGGTAAAACTGCAGTTGCAATTGATACAATCATTAATCAAAAATACACCCATTCTGATGAAGCAGCCAAATTAGGAATTAAACCTGTTTATTGTGTTTATGTTGCTATCGGTCAGAAGAGTTCTACAATTGCACAGGTTGTTGCTAAGCTGCAGGAACACGATGCGATGAAATATACAACTGTAATTTCAGCATCAGCTTCTGAACCTGCACCACTTCAGTTTGTTGCACCTTATGCAGGTGCAAGTTTGGGTGAATTCTTCCGTGATAACGGCAAACATGCTTTAGTAATATATGATGATCTTTCCAAACAGGCTGCTGCTTACAGAGAACTTTCTCTTTTACTTCGCAGGCCTCCGGGACGTGAAGCTTATCCCGGTGATGTTTTTTATTTGCATTCAAGATTATTGGAAAGAGCATCAAAGCTAAGTGATGAACTTGGTGGAGGAAGTTTAACAGCTTTGCCAATTATCGAAACACAGCAGGGAGACGTTTCAGCTTACATTCCTACAAACGTAATATCTATTACTGATGGACAGATTTATCTTGAATCTAACCTTTTCAATGCAGGTGTTCGTCCTGCAATTAACGTTGGTATATCAGTATCACGTGTTGGCGGTAACGCCCAGATTAAAGCAATGAAAAAAGTAGCGGGTACATTAAGAACTGATCTTGCTCAATATAGAGAGCTTGAAGCTTTTTCAAAATTTGGTTCCGATCTCGATAAAATTACATTGCGAGTTCTTGCAAAAGGAGCGAGACTTGTTGAGCTTTTAAAGCAGGGACAATACTCTCCTGTTTCTATCGAGAGGCAGGTTGTAAGTATTTATCTCGGTACAAACGGATTCCTTGATTCTGTTCCGATTCATGATGTAAAGAAATTTGAAAAAGAAATTCTTGAATTTATTGCTGTTAAATACAATAATATTTTTGAGAATATTAAAAAAGAAAAAGATATTAGCGATTCAACTAAGGAAGAAATTAAAAAAGCAGCCGATGAATTTTTAACAATCTTTAAGAAAAGTGCATAACAAAATCAGATGGCAACCCTAAGAGACATAAAGAGAAGAATTAAAGGTGTTAAAAATACACAGCAGATAACCAAAGCTATGAAGATGGTTGCTGCTGCTAAATTAAGAAGAGCACAGGAAGGTATAATAAATGCCCGGCCTTATGCGAGGAAAATTTCTACAATGCTCTCACATCTTGCAACAGAAGATGAAATTATTGCCAATCAATACCTCGCTCCAAGAACAATAAAGAATGTTGCCGTTGTTGTTGTTACGGCGGACAGAGGTTTATGCGGAGCGTTCAATACAAATATTATAAGAGAATCTTCAAGATATATTGAGAAACTAAAGAATGAATCAATTAATGCTTTGGTATTTTGTGTAGGAAAGAAAGGATATGACTTTTTCAGCAGGAGAAATTATAATCTTGCCGGACAATCTATAGGTATTTTTAATAATCTTAGATATGATTCTGCATTCTCAGTTTCAAAGCAGCTTATTGAAATGTATCTAGATGGTAAGGTTGATAAAGTTGTAATTATCTATAATGAATTTAAATCCGTTATTCAGCAGAAAATTGTAATAGAACAGTTTCTTCCTGTTCCTATTGAAAAGAATAATTCTGAGGAACACCCGGCTGGCAACAAGGTAGGCAAAACAAAACCGAATTACATTTATGAGCCTGATCAAAAATCAATTTTTAATTATCTTCTCCCCAAGCATCTGAATGCGCAGGTGTGGAGAATCTTTCTCGAATCTAACGCTGCTGAACTTGGTGCAAGAATGACTGCAATGGAAAATGCAACAACTAATGCTAAAGAGCTGATCCGCACGCTTCAATTAACTTATAATAAAGAGAGACAGGCGGCTATAACAAAAGAAATCCTGGAAATTGTTTCAGGTGCTAATGCTCTTAAAGCGCAATAGGATTGATGTTATTTGGAAATGATGTAGAAAAATGTTTGAAGATTTATCACTTAAGCTTGATGTTGCATTAAAAAAGATTCGTGGCCAGGGAAGGCTTACGGAAAATAATATCTCCGATACTCTTCGTGAAATTAGAAGAATACTTCTTGATGCAGATGTAAATTATAAAGTTGCAAAAGAA
>CAYNUV010000316.1:0-4378 GCA_964400245.1 uncultured Ignavibacteriaceae bacterium | reverse complement strand
TGATGAACGTGCAGTTGTAAGGTTCATAAAATTTATGCAGGCAATAAGCAAAACAAATCCCGCTATGATTGAAAACATATAAACGTATCTAATATCGCTGTTTGGTTCAATCTCATAATCCAGGTGTGAGTTTAAATGAATATCTGAAAGTGGCTGCATTAAAAATTCATAAACATATCCGCGCTTTTTCGCCTCATCGTAAGTAATGCCAAGCAGCTGCTGAAGCTGCGGACCAGCATATTTTTTTGCAAACTCAGGAAGCTTTTTCTGAAGATCAGAAGCTGAAGCTCCTTTTTTCAATAAGATATATGTATAAAAATTATTGCTTACCCAGTAAGTGTTTCTTTCAGAACCACCCCAGCTTGATAATGAAGCAAACATATCATAATGAAAATGAGAATTTGTTGGACAATCTTTTACGACTCCCCTTACCGTATACGCAGTGCCATCTTCCATATTCATAATTTTATCCATCGGATCTTCTTTGCCAAAATATTTTTTTGCCAAAGTTTCAGTAAGAACAACAGTGTGCGACTCGCCGAGAGCGGTTTTAGGATTTCCCTGAATAAATGGAATTGTAAACACATCAAAGATTGTCGAATCTGCCCAGAAAAATCTTGTTTCATTAAACACATTATCATTATAACGGATAAGCATATTGGCGTTATAAAGCAGTCTTGTGTATTGAATAACTTCCGGAAAATCATTGACCATTGTTTCACCAAGCGGTGCCGGTGAAACAGCCATATTCAATTCGCTTCCTAATAATTTTCCTTTAGTATGAACTCTATAAATTTGTTCGGCTTTCTTATTAAACTTATCGTAGCTTAATTCATCACTTACAAAAAGTAAAATGATTATGCATGATGCGATTCCAATAGCTAATCCAAAAATGTTTATTAATGAATAAGCTTTGAATCTTATAAGATTTCTAAATGCGATTTTGAAATAACTTTTTAACATATATCCTCGCAATGTGCTCAGCGCAAGGTGCTAAGCGTAATTATGGTTTTATAAAGTTTTTTTAAAATTATTAATCATTTCTTTCTCTATGCCCTTAGCTCTTTGCCATCATTCGTACCTCAGTGATTTAACAGGGTTTGCTATTGCAGCTTTAATTGACTGATAACTAACTGTAATAACTGCGATCAGAATTGCTGTAAAACTTGCTGTAATAAAAACCCAAAGTTCAATGTCTATGCGGTAAGCAAAATCTTCGAGCCATTTATTCAAAGCAAAGTAAGCAATAGGCCAGGCAATAATGTTTGAGATCAGAACCCACTTTGCAAAATCTTTTAATAAAAGAAAAACAATACCTGGAACAGTCGCTCCAAGAATTTTTCTTATTCCAACTTCTTTCGTTCTTTGTTCGGTTGTGAATGCAGCGAGTCCGAATAAACCTAAACAAGCAATTAGAATTGCCAGAATAGAAAATACAGTTACAATAATTCCGGTTCTTTTTTCAGCTTCATAAACTTTTGCAAAATCTTCATCAAAAAAAACATACTCAAATGCCTGGTTGCCTGCATATTTGTGCCAGGAGTTCTTTATATCCTCAAGTTTTTGTTCAATATTATCAGGTGTTACTTTAACAGAAACATTTCTCCCGAAACCGCCGGGGAAATAAAGATGAATTATTACCGGTTCAATCCTCCGGTGTAATGATTGAAAATGAAAATCTTTCATTACTCCAACTACTGTGAAAACAAAAGGAATCTCCCCTTCTTCATGAGCATGTACAATTTGTTTTCCAATAGGATCATCAAGTATTCCTAATTCTTTCGCAGCAGTTTCATTTAAAACAATTGATGAAGTATCAGAACCATATTCTTCAGAATAATACCTGCCCTTTGCCATTTCTATTCCATACACTGAGGCAAAATTATAATCGGCAAACAGAATGTTCATCAGATGATTATCATTTGTACCATACATTTTATACGGAGTATTTCCAAAGTCCTCTCCAAAAATGTTATTACTATTGCTTGCATTAACAACGCCCGGAATTGATTTTAAATCATTTCTGAAACTTTCCATGTATCTTCCAATATCATCTGATTTTTTAACAACAATCACCTGCTCTTTATTAAAGCCTAATTTCTTATTGCTGATATAATCAAGCTGGTTGTAAACTATAATAGTTCCAATGAATAATGTTATTGAAACAGCAAACTGTACAATTACAAGGCTGTTCCTCAACCATGGATTTCTGCCTGAATGTCCGGTTTCTTTCTTTAATACTTTTGCAGGATTAAACGATGAGAGATAAAGTGCAGGGTAAGCTCCTGCAAATGTTCCAACAACAAGAATAAAAAGTATAAGCATCGGGATTGAATAAAGATTTGAGAATAGTCCGAATTTTAAATGCTTATTAACAAGCTCGCCGAAGAGAGGAAGAGCAATTTCAATAATAATCAGAGAAATAATTACAGCAATGAATGTCATTAAAATAGATTCAGTAAGAAATTGTTTTATTAATTGCTGCCTGCTTGAGCCAAGAGTTTTTCTTACACCAATTTCCTTTAAACGATTTGCTGAACGCGCTGTTGCAAGATTTGTAAAATTTATACAGGCAATTAGTAATATCCCCGCCGCAATAAGTGAAAAAATATAAATGTAAGCTATATCTCCATTTGGTTCCAGTTCAACATCAAGATTTGAATACAAATGTATATCAGTTAACGGTTGAAATATGTATTTATATTCAGCGCCTCTCTTTTTCAAATCTTCCAATGGCACATTGAGGAATTTTTCAATCACTGGCCAAACATGTTCATCAACCATAGCAGGAAGCTTTGCTTCGAATTGTTCAGCGGGAAAATCATCCTGCAAAAGAAAATATGTATAGTAATCATTGCTTAGCCATCCTTGCTGATCAACAAAATCATAAGATGACAGCGAAGCAAGAAAATCAAAATGAAAATGTGAGTTCTCAGGAAATTCTTTAACGACTCCTGTTACTTTATAGTCTCTCCTGTTATCAGAGTTAATAAGTTTTCCAACGGGATCTTCTTTACCAAAATATTTTTTTGCCATACGTTCAGTAAGCACAACAGTTTCAGGCAATGTTAACGCAGTTTTAGGATTGCCTCTAACAAACTCAACCGAGAATACATCAAAGAAAGATGAATCAACCCAAAAAAATTTTTCTTCACTAAAAACTTTATCACCATATCTTAAAACAGGGAATCCAAAATTTTTCACCCTGGCTGCGCTCACAACTTCAGGATAATCATTTATCAGTGCATTCCTTAATGTCGGAGGTGAAACTGCAGCATTAAAGGTGTTATCGCCTAAAGTGCCGTTAACAGCAATGCGATAAATTCTACCGGCATTTTCATGAAAACGGTCATAGCTTAATTCATCAAAAACATAAAGAAGAATTAAAATACAACAAGACATTCCAACAGCAAGCCCGATTATATTTATCGCCGAGTATGCTTTAAATCTTGTTAGATTTCTAAGAGCAATTTTAATATGATTAGAAAACATATCTTTTATCCTTTCGTGGATAATTAGTTATTCAGTCGTCTTTCTTTGCCTGAAAAGAATCTGTATATATTTTGATCCTTGCGGTGGAGTAAAGATTTGCACTAACTCCCAGCTTTTGTCATAGCCTTCAATATTCGCCCTAAGGTGATTTATTTTTACTTCAAGTGGAACAGGAGTTAATGATGAAAGTTTTGAATCAGTTATTTCCCAATTAAAGGATTCAACTCTGAAATTAAAGCTTGATTTTTTATCCCCGATTTTAACCTCAACTTCAGCTATTTCATTTTCTCTGAAGTGTGGAATTGGTATACATATATCATGCATAGGACCTCCGAAATTTTATTTTGTCAACCTGAACTTGTTTCAGGTTCTCGATTTCAAATAAATACTATTTAAAGATTCAGAAACAAGTTCGGAATGACTACACTACTGTCTTTCAATCCATCCATCCTTAAGTTTAATTATCCTGTTTCCATAAGAAGCATTTTCTTCTGAATGTGTAACCTGGATAATTGTTTTTCCTTCTTCATTAAGTTTCTTTAATAATTGCATAATCTCTCTTCCCTGGTCTGAATGAAGATTGCCTGTTGGTTCATCAGCAAGAATAAGTTTAGGATTTGCAACAATTGCTCTTGCAATAGCAACAAGCTGCTGCTGTCCGCCTGAAAGCTGATTGGGAAAGAGATCTTTCTTAGCCACAATATTAAACCTGTCAAGAACCTCTGCAATTTTTCCTTTTCTCTCATCTCCTTTTATTTTCTGATAGAGCAAGGGAGTTTCAAGATTTTCAAAAACTTTTGAGGGTAAACCTCTTACAAGGTTACTTTTTACAAATTTATTCATAGTTTTGAAATTTAAATGTCCAAGTCTTCTATGCCAAAGTTTG
>CAYNUV010000315.1:0-4394 GCA_964400245.1 uncultured Ignavibacteriaceae bacterium | reverse complement strand
AGCCGGGAGAGATTGATTTATCACCGTCTGAGATAAGGATACCCGGTACAAATAATTTTGCGCCGGTTATAGACTTTATTTTACCTGTTTTTAATGAAGTAAAAAAAAATACGGCGATAGTAACTGTTAAAATTCGCGCTGAAAAACTTTTTGAACTTCTTGTACCTTCATATGGAAGTACGCGAAAGAAAGTATTTATAGTAAACGGGGAAGGATTTTATATTTTCAATTCGGAAAGAAAGGATAATTGGAACTCACTTTTTACGGAAAGAAATGATGAGAATTTATTCAAAAATTATTCTGATGATATTGCCTTAAAGATTATTGGTGATAAATCTCAAAATACTATTTACTATAAAGACAGGATCCTGCAATACTCACCAATATTTTCCGGAAGCAAAGCTGTAACCGACAGGTATTTTATTATTGAAGATGTTGATGCCGATTCGGTTATGTCTTCGATTGATGATTTAAAAATTTTACTTTTTGTTTTAATACTTGGTGTAAGCCTTATTTCTGTAATTATAGGGTTTATAACAGCCCGCCAATTCCTTAAACCAGTTAAACAATTAATTAAAGGAACACAAATAATCAGGAGCGGCAACCTTGATTACAAGCTTGATATTGCAACAAAAGATGAACTTGAAGATCTCATCAACAACTTTAACCAGCTTGTTGTTGAATGGAAGCAGAAACAGCTTTTAGAAAAAGAAGTTCGCAAATCCGAAAAACATTTTTCATCTCTTACACAAACTGCAACAGATGCGATTATAGAAACAGACGCAAAAGGAACTATTAAAGTATGGAATGATGCGGCAGCAAGAACTTTCGGGTTTACCCGTGATGAAGCGATTGATAAAAATGTAATTTCATTAATAATTCCCCAAAGGTACAGGGAGATAGCAGGGAAAAAATTGTATGAATTTCTTAATGATGAAATTGATTCCGCAAATGGTAGAACAATTGAAGTTACAGCTTTAAGAAAGGATGGAAATGAATTTTCGGCTGAACTCTCGATTTCCGGTGTAACACTGGATGATGCACGTTATGCAACAGGTATTGTTCGTGATATTACCCAGAGAAAGAAGATGGTTCAGGAATTAATTGAAGCTAAAGAAAAAGCTGAGATAGCCGATAAATTAAAAACAGAATTTCTTAACCAGATGTCTCACGAAATTCGTACACCGTTAAATATTATCCTGAATTTTTCTCAGTACATTTATTATGATTTGCATGAAAGAAATCTTTTATCTGATGATATAATTCAGAATTTAAATGAGATAAAAGAATCAGGTGCAAGAATTATAAGAACAGTTGAATTAATCTTAAGTATGTCTGAAATGCAAACAGGCAGCTATGTAAATAAACCGAAGAAAACAGACATATATTCCGATGTTATAAAAAAATTATATAGCCAGTATCAGCTTGTAGCAAGAGAAAAGAATCTGCAGTTAAATCTTCTGAGGAAAAATATTAATTCAATTTTGAATGTTGATCCTTATTCAGTTGAACAAATTTTTAACCATCTTATTGATAATGCAATAAAGTTTACAAAGAAGGGTGCTATAACAATAACTATTGATGAAAGTGAAACGGGTAATGTTGTGGTTATAGTTGAGGACACAGGTATCGGTATTTCAAAAGAATATCTGCCGCAATTATTTAATCCTTTTTCACAGGAACAGCATGGGCTTTCAAGATCTTATGAAGGCAATGGTCTTGGGTTAGCATTGGTAAAAAAATTATGTGAAATGAATAATATTTCAATTGATGTAAATTCCATAAAAGGGGAAGGTAGTAAATTCATATTAACATTTCTACAAAATACTTCCGAAGCTAAGATGAGTTCTTTTATGCAGCAGATTAGTAATTAAGTTCTGATTATCTTTTAAAAATTCCATAATCTCAATGAAGACCTTTATGAATTTCATCATGCCTATACATTGATTCCAGATGAGTTACAATATTTACTTCTTTCTTGAATGAATTCTTAATTAAATATTCTATCTCTGTGGCAGTTTTGTGTGCATCGTCCAGAAGAGTTCCTTTAGGAAATAGCAAATGAAACTCGATCCACAATGAATTACCACTTTCACGATACCTTAACTGATGATACCGCAAACCACTTTTAATTGTTTCTGTATCCAGAATAGACCTGAGTGAATTCCCAATATCGGAACTAACTTCATCCATTAAACCGCCGGCAGATTGCCTTATTAATTTTCCTCCTGTCCATAAAATATTTATTGCTGCAATAATTGCAACTATCGGATCGAAAGGAACCCAACCGGTAAGTAATGTTAAACCCAGACCGGCAACCACACCAAAACTTGTCCACGAATCAGTGAGAACATGTTTACCGTTTGCTATAAGAATTAATGAATCTGATTTTTTCCCTTTCCAGACAAGATATAACCCTAAAAAAAGATTAATTACAGATGCCCCGATTGTAAAATAAGTTCCCTGGTCAAGATTTGTCAGTTCGATTCCAAATATTAATCTTTTTACAGATACGAAAATTATATAAGCAGCCGCCAATATAATAAGTCCTCCTTCAACACCAGCAGAAAAATAATTGATCTTTTCGTGTCCGTAAGGATGATTGATATCAGCTGGTTTAAGACTAAGCCATATGCTGAAAACTGCAAATGCTACACCTACTATATGTACAATTGATTCGACTGCATCGGAGAGAATTGCTGTAGAACCTGTAATGCTGTAGGCATACCACTTAATTAAAAGCATTACTATACCAGCAGCAAAAGAAAGGCGTATTGCAAATAATTTCCCTGTGTGGTCAGTCATCTTCATAATATTTTTAATGAAGTTTTTTTAAAGATATTTTTAAAGAAATCCTCATTTTATAGATATCTTACTTAATTCATCTTTCCTATGAATATTATTAGAACCAAACTGTAAAACCGGCTGAGATAGAAAGTTCATTTGTTCCCGTTCTTTCTGGTTCGCCGCTTCGGTTAAGTGTTATAAGTAAATACTGAATACCAAGGTTTAGTAATCCTTTCTCAGTAACTTCGATTTTTACCCCTCCACGCCCACCATAACTGAACCCGCTTGCTGATGTACCATTTGATTGTGCAGTGTATCCTAGTAATGCTTCAATAAAAGGATGAGCTGTGCCATTTGTTTTAAAATTATAAGATGGAGCTACAAATATTCTTATTTGTGTTATTGAACCACCTGAGAAACCCAACGATGTAATACCAAGTGGGTTAAGACCGATTTCAAATCCATCTGCAACAAAAATACCTATAAAAGGAGCAAGTGTAAAAATAGTTGTTGCAGTACCTGTATTTCCGTTGGATACAGGAGTAAAGCTTTGGAATGAAATGTTGCCGCCAAGTTCGACAACACCTTTTTCTGCAAACTTTTTATCTTGTGCAGATATAAATGGAGAGTTCAATACTATTATTGTAAATATTAATATTGAAATGACCAAAAGACTTTTTGAATTTGTTTCCATGATTTTTCCCTCAGTTATAATTGATTAATTGTAATATTTTAGTTCTTAATTTTAATAGCAGTAAGTTTCAGAATTTTTTTTAAATCACTCTTCTTTCTTACTTCAATCAGTAATCCTCTTCCTTCTACATATTTTTTGGCATTCCTTAGTTCATCAATCATGTTTTTTGGTAAATCACTCTGTTCAATTACGGAAACTGCTTTGTCTCCAAAAACAAAAGCAATGTTAAAATGTTTTTCATAAGGAGCAAAAAAGAAGAGATTCCTTTTCTTTAATAAAAGTTTTAATGTCCAACCGATTTTCTGACCATAGAATTTCCATTCTTCAATCAGCTTTCCATTTCCCTCTTCAAGAGAATCTTTTAAATCTTCCCAAAGCTTATAGGATTTTCCTAAGACTTCAGATAGGCTTTTATTATTTGGTTTGATCGATTTATCAGTAAACATTCTTGCCATAATTAAACTTCAATTTCTTATAATCGCAGATACTATCGCTTGCATCTTAGCGATAGTATCTGTTTTAAGTATTAGCGTAAAAGTATCATCTTTTTAATAAATACAGATTCTCCGGCTTGCAGCCTGTAAATGTATGTACCACTCGAAAATTGTGAAGCATCAAATTTTATATTATAGATACCTTGCTCTTTTTCTTCATTTACTAAAGTTGATACTTCATTTCCAAGAATGTCATAAACTTTTAGAATTACATTTTGCTTATCAGCAACTGCATATTGAATATTGGTTACAGGATTAAACGGATTAGGATAATTTTGTTCGAGAGCAAAAGTAGTTATTGCATTTTCAACTTTAATAGGTCCATAATATTCATATGATCCATCATAATCTGTTTGCTTTAATCTGTACCACAAAGTTCCATATCCTGGTTTTGAATCCGTAAATGTGTAGTTATTCAT
>CAYNUV010000314.1:0-4399 GCA_964400245.1 uncultured Ignavibacteriaceae bacterium | reverse complement strand
AACTTAACTTTTGATTTTTCCATTACTTCCATTTTAAACTCTCATTCTAAATTTTTATTGACACAAAGTTATCAATTTTTTGGGAAAGAAGGATTGTCTTTTTTAAGACAAAGCCTACTTCAGTGATAATATTCTCCACCGGCTTATAGTTTGGTTGTTGTTTTCAATCATAAAAACATCTAAATAAGTATTGCTAAATGACATATAAGTATTTAACTTTACATAAGTTTTTCGATAATAATAATGATGATTTTTTATAATAAATATTTCTTACTTACCTCTCTTAAAGACCACAGAAGCTATTTTGTTTGTCATTGCGAGAACGTATTCTAATTCCATCCCACTTTTCAGCTAACAACTATTGCATTAGAAAACCAGATTGCTTTTTAAGATAGTTTGTTCAAGAAACATTTTTTATAAATAAAATGTTATAATTCGCATTGTTGTAAATAAACGAATAGAAATATGATAAAAACACATTCATTCCACATCCCTGTTATGGGAATTGGATTTACCATTGATACTCCATTAAGGGTTTCCCAGTACGGTATTGACTCTGTAATTTCCTTGGTTGATGACATTCTTCATGAAAAGTTAAGGGAGATGTATTGTGAAAAGAATGAAATTCCTTATGAGGAGATTTCAGAAAAAACCGAAGATTTCAGAGCAAAAAGAATTACATCTTATCTGAATTTAATAAACGACTTATCTAAAAAGAAATTTGAAGAATTAAAAAATGCTGCTGCTGAGAAAGGAAGTGAGACAAAAAAATACTTCGATTTGTTACCAGACTCTTCAAGTTTAAAACAAGAATTCAAGAGTATTACAGCAAAATATTTTAACCTGGATGGAATCAAGAACTGGTTAAATACCAATTTATCAATGGGAAGCATTGATGTAAATATTATGACTAAACTTGATAAGGAGAACTATAAGAATGAAGAGAAATTGCCTGTAGAATATAATGATGCACATGCTGCACTTAGAGGATATGCGAATAGTGATTTAAATTCTTCCATAATATTTTCGGCAGGAATGAACCCCAGGTTGTTTGGTTATTTAGAGAAGTTTGAAGACTTTTATCCTGATCAAAATGGAAAAATAAAAAAGAAAATTGTTTTAAAAGTAAATGATTATAGGTCTGCATTAATTCAAGGTAAATTCCTGGCTAAAAAAGGACTGTGGGTTTCAGAATATAGGATTGAATCAGGGCTTAATTGCGGCGGACATGCTTTTGCAACTGATGGTTTTCTTCTCGGTCCCATATTAGCCGAATTCAGGGATAAGCGAAAAGAATTAAATCAAACTATACATGATATTTTTGTTAAAGCACTTTCCGATAAAAAGCGTACAATACCAAAAACAAAACTGCCAATATATATTTCTGCCCAGGGAGGTGTTGGTACTGCTGAAGAACATCAATTTCTGCTTGATCATTACCAGGTTGATTCAGTAGGTTGGGGATCTCCTTTTCTTTTAGTTCCTGAAGCAACAAACGTTGACGATTCTACTCTGAATCAATTAATTGAATCTAAAGAAGATGATTTATATTTAAGCAATACTTCTCCCTTAGGCGTTCCTTTCAATACTCTCAGAGGTAATTCAAAAGATATTGAAAAATTATCTTTTATTGCCAAGGGAAGACCCGGCAGTTCGTGCCCGAAAAAGTTTATTGAATTAACTAATAAAGAGTTTACTGATAAAAGTATTTGTGTGGCTTCACGGCAATATCAATATTTAAAATTAAAAGAATTGGAGGAAAGAAATCTTGGTTTCGATGAGTATCAGGCAGAATATCAAAAGGTTGTTGAAAAATCCTGCATTTGTGTAGGATTAGGGACTTCTGTTTTATTGGTGAATAATTTAGATACTAAAATTGAAGGATACGGAGTTTCAATTTGCCCGGGTCCGAATCTTGCCTATTTCTCCAAGGTGATGAGTTTAAAAGAAATCACCGATCATATTTATGGAAGATCAAATGTTATAACAAGAACCGACCGTCCGCATATGTTTATAAAAGAATTAAAAATTTATGTTGAGTACCTGAAAAACAAAATTGAGGAAGCAAGTACTGCTATGTCTGTTAACCAGAAAAAATACTTGTTAACTTTTGGAAATAATCTGAAAGAAGGGATTAACTATTATTATAAATTATTTAATGATCTGAAGTATATATTTGAAGAAAAAAAATCCGGCATTCTAAGTGAATTGGATGCAAGCAGAGAAACTTTACATCTTCTGATTTCAGAATTAGAAAATCAATCAAAGACAACTGCGTTATTAATGCAGCAAACCATATAAAGGGATTTATATCATAATAGCAAAGAATTTAGTTGAAGGTAATGTATTGATTGAATTAAAGTTTAATGATAATAGTGAAATTATAAACATTAAAACCAATATCATATATTGGTGCCGGTGTAGAGGAATCTGTTATAAATTCTATAAAAGATTTTCAATTCTTATTTGGTGAAAGAGTAAGTGAGAACAAAGTTACAATTTTGTTAATTGTAAATTTTTATATCGTGTATAAACCGCCGATTAAGGTTTATTAGTTTCACCAACCACTTAATTTTACTCTTCCTTAATAGTCAGGTAGTTGTACATTTATACCACTACCTAAAGTCATTAATAAATACCGGTTAAAATATCAGTTAGTTTCCGTTCCAGAATACTATTCTCGCCTACAACCGGGAAATCACCTTTGTAACCCCAGTGGCAATAGGCAATATTATTCTTATTAAAAATTTCACAGACATCTTTATACCAGCGCAATCTTATATCATCGGGTATTGTCGGATAAACACCATACTCGCCGCAATATAAAGGAAGTTTGTTTTCCTTTGCAACTATAATTGCGGGAGACATTATCTCTTCAAGTTTTTCCTTATCAAAATATCCGTTTGCCCATTCTCTCATAGCTTGTACAGCACTTTCAGATAAGCTTGCATAATTTGAAGTATCTACAATGATTCCAGGATAATTTATTGCTCCTTTATACTCTGCTAATGGCGTCCACGTGCTTTGTGATGTGTTAATGTCATAGGAGTATAAAAATGAAAACTCAGAATAATATTTTTGTCATTCTTTGGAAACTTCAAATCAGGAAATGTTCCTGCATTTTGCCACCTGTTTGATCCGGCTACAATTTTTCTCTCAGGTTCTTTTTCACGGATGGCTGCAGTAACTTTATTAAGAAGCTTGTTCCAATCTTCCGGATCATCAGCTACTGCTTCATTTAATATTTCATAAGCCAGCATGTTATCCCGGATATTTATTTAATTCATCAGAAAGCTGCATCCACATATTGATTAACTTTTCCTGTTCTGCAGGATCAGTCCATAACTCATTCGATGCCGCATTAAAATAATGTAACCGTATAATGTGTAAGTCTACTATTACGCGGAGGTTTGCTTCAAATGCCCAGTTAATAGAATTGTGAAGTAATACGAAAGCGTCTTCTTCCCTGTTTCCAAGAGAATCCCACAACTGAACTTCATCAACAGGAATCCTGACGTGATCAAACCCGGCAGATGCGATTGTATCAAAATCAGTTTTGATGATGTAGTTTCTTCTTGCTTCGCCGCGTTTTTCACTTTGCGATAATCAATGACTAACATTAACTCCGGTTCTTATTTTAAATTCTTTATTATCTGATTGAGAAGTTGCTGTTTGAATGAATATTAATGACATAAGCACCACCATAATAAATGAAAGTTTTATTTTTTTTCTGAACATTCTGATTATCTCCCGTGTAACTGTTTATAAATTAAAAAAATCTATTTTAAAATATGCAGAACGATGTTGAATTAAAACACCCGTCAATCCGCATATAGATTCCAAATGAATAGTTAAATCAATAACTTTGAGCGTACTTATTTATTAATAATTTTAATTTATAAAATTATGAAAACCTTATACTTACCAAAAATAGTTTTCCTGTCATTATCAATTCTTCTAAGCTTAACCGCTTTTACTAATAATATTCCGGAGGAACAATTGTTAAGAGTTTCATACACAAGCACAGTTGATAACAAAGAACGGGATTTTTATCTCTACCTGCCAAAGGGCTACGATGAAAATTCAGAAAAACAATGGCCTGTTATTCTTTTTCTACACGGCGATGGTGAAAGAGGTAACGGCAAAGATGAACTTGATTATGTTTTAAACCACGGTCCTCTTTATGAAGCATGGGTGCAAAAAAAAGATTTGCCGTTTATAATTATCTCTCCTCAATTGCATATGTTCGGCAGAGATACAATAGGTATCCCATATCTTGTTAACAGGGATCCTAACAAAGTACCAAGACGATTAGATGAGGGAGTGCCTGAACGCGAACCTGATTTTATTACTAATTATCCTATGGATGGAGCAACACCTTTCAAAGATTTTAAAGATG
>CAYNUV010000313.1:0-4412 GCA_964400245.1 uncultured Ignavibacteriaceae bacterium | reverse complement strand
GATTTTTCTTGCACTTGTAAGTAATTAATTTTAAATAGCTTACAGACTTAAAAATATTTTTTTTATGCGTCTAATCATAAGCTACCAACAAGCTAAGAGAAACATAATAGAAAAAGGTCAGCAATTAACTTCTGGCATTGACCCTACATTACTAAAAGACTACTCAATCATAGGTACATATCATCTTGAAATTTTAGTAAGAACTGGTGTAAAGAAGGAAGAACAATTTCGTGAATGGGCTAAGGCAATGATATTCGATAACGACGAGAAAGTTAAGCCTTACCTAAAGACTATATGGAATGATATTAAAGAGACAAAGTTTGAAGTGCCGGAAACGGTGACGTCTACGGTGACAGAATCGTCACAAGTTAAAGAAACGAAAGATAATCCATATAAACAATGGCTAGAAAATCAATCTGATGTTACTCTAATCAAGAAAAAAACTGTAGGTGTTGCTTTTACTGAAAAGACCGATAATGGTTATATAGTTGTTTATTCAGATTATACACCCGGGATAAATTTTGCTAAAGAGGTAGGTAGAATTTTATCTCATCAATTAACATCAGAACAATTAAAAGATTTTTGCAAAGAAGCCGAAGCATTAGGAATTAGAGAAGGAAATTTAAAGGATAGATTTGCAAACTCAGTTAAGGTATTAGCTACCAATCCGCACTTAATAAAGATTTCACCAAACATTTCAAGGTATCTTAGAAGTAAAGATGTTGTTATTGGTAGGGTGGGGGAATCCTTTAAAAGTTCATGGGGAGAAATACTTGCGCAAGAAAGTAAACTAAAGAAAATTTTACTTTTAGTATTAGTCATAATAATAACTTTTATCTTTACAAATCCGAGTAATTCTGATTTCAATCACTTTTTGAAAGCTCAAGATAATAAGATTGAGGGGGGAAGATTAACTAATTTTTTCCTTTTTTCAATTTATGGTTTTGAATATCGCAAGACTGAAGTAAAATACATTGGTGTTTTAGGAAACTTTATAAAGATTAGTGAAACAAAGTGAATCTTATACGATCTGAAACATATTTTCCCATTGTTAACATAAGAATTTTGGTTTCATTTATCAGGTTTTTTTCTTCTTCAGATAAGTTTATTTTTTCCATTATGTAGCTTCGAAAAGATTTCCTTGAATTGTTTTTCATGATTCAAACTCACGTGCTTTATGAATATTTAGCTCGTCAACAGAGACGAATATCTGAAGCTCAAAACCTTTTTTACAAAATTGAAAAGCTTTACCCTTTTTAACGAAATAATTTCGTGTTGAGATTAATTTCCTTCCGCAATAGTCAATAACTATCCATTTGAAGGGAATCTTTTTATCTGCTAATAAATTATAATTGATTCCAAGACTGTTAGTCTTACGAAAAAGGTGTTTCTCAGTTCTTGAAGTTGTAAAAGTTCCTTCACCTGCTAAATCAATTTTGCCTATGAATCTTGTCTGATGTTCAAGATTAAGCTGAACATTAAAGACGGAAGGATATTTAGTTGGAATTAATTCCAGAAGTTTTTTATTTTTGCTCTGCATCTTTCAAATTCTCCCTTCAGAATTTACCGCCGATTGCTTCTAACAATCGGCATTTTTATTTTATTAAAATGAAAAAAGCCTGAGTGTAGAGAAGCTCAGGCTTTTTAGTTTTCTTAGAACAGAAAACTTTCAAAAACTTATTTAAGCGTTCTAAGAAAACTCTCTACACTCACTCGTATAACACAAATTAAAATGGTTTGAACTGAATTATATAATTGATTTTTTAGAGGTTATTTTCCTTTGAAGGAATTATTGTGAAGTGATTTTTTATAGTATTTTCCCCAAAGGCTACTCTTTATTTATTCTGTTTCATTAACTCTTTGGTTCCTTCTCGTATCAAATCTTGATATACTTTATGTGGGTTATATTTAAGATAGCCGTTATATACTTTTGTGATATAGCTTTCCGGAATAGCGTTTCTTTTTTCTACTAACTTTATTGTTTCTTTAACAGTGGCTTTTATGTCTGATTTTCCCTTTTCATCACCGTATTTTTTTACTAATCTTTTTTGTGTGTAGGGTATCAAATTATAAATTAATTCACGTCCTCCCGAAAGTTTATTGCCTTTTGGTTTATATGGTTTATAGATACCAAGCCTTTGCATTATTTCTTTTTGATTCATTTTAGAAACAAATAATAACGAGAACATTTTAATCAACTTAAAATATTCTTCAAGTTGCCAGGTTAAAATTTTTTTATAGAGAATTTTAAATTTTTCGGCTAACTCATCTTTAGTTGTGTCTCCTTCAAACTCTACAATGTCATTTCTAAAGGTTGTATCCTTTTCTATTTCTTCATAAACTTTTAATGAAAAAAAATCATGTATAGCACCTCCTATAAGTTTATTATTTCTGGTATGCTTAAAATTAAAATAGTATTCAGTATTGAATTTGGAGATAAAATTCTCAACTATTTCAAAAACTAAACTATACGTTTTTGGCATAAACAATCGAAATGCACCTAATTGATAAGGCTGAAAATCTACCTTTTTTGTTTCTCCTTTCAAATTATCATACAATTTTTTGTCCCCTTTGGTCAAATCACTAAGAGTTAAATTTTTTGTTTTTGAATTCTCTAAGAAATGTAGAACTACTCTATCCATTTTCCCTGCTCACTAAATAAAAAATCCTTCATCTTGTGTTAGCATCCGACAGCCAGCCAGATTCCCTATTGTAAGGGGACACAAGAGAAGGATTCCATTAAAAAATATTTTTGGCTGTTTATTGCTAAGTTCTATTCATAAAAGTACTTTATTAAGTAAATACTTCAAATAAAAAAATAAACTACTTATCGTTCTCTTTTGAAGACAGCAATCAAATAAAAAACAGCTACTAAAACGTCAATTACATTCCAACTATTTTTTGTTAGGTAAATGGGTATTAAAGGATTAAACAATAAAGCTATAACAGAAAAAATATAAGTAAAAATTTTCTTCCCTTCCTCATAATATAAAAATGCAAAATATATTGAAGCTCCAGTTACAGCAATTCTAAGAAAGGTATAATATCCAATTGGTAGTTTTAGTAAAGCAATAAAAAGTAAAATTATAATACCAATCTTAATTAAAAGACTTGCAAGATTTTCTTTAGTAAAAGATGATTTATATTTATCTGATTCTTTTTGTTGATTCAGAAAAAGATTTTTTCTGATTTAATTTTTCCTCATTCCTTATTTCAATTAAAATATTATAAAGGTCATTTACTAACAGATTCACTAAATTTCATTTTAACAAATTCATAAAGCTGGATGTAATCAGAGTTAAATCTTTTATTATACTTTTTTATTAACTCAAAATCTTCTTTTGTTAAATTGTGCTTATTAAGTAACTCGGTTAAGGGCATATCATTTTTAAATTATTACATTTTTCTAAATAAATTTAGTAAAAATTTTTCTTCTTTGTTGAAAATCTATTTGTTATTTTAAAAGTATGAATAGAGCACTATTAATAATCTTCATTCTTTTAACGCTAACTTCATGTTCAGAAGATTCAGAAAGAATTGAAAAAGTAGATTCGGAAAAAATTGGAAATGTTAAGCTTCATTATAATAATGGGCAGGTGTTTTGTACTGGAAAACATAAAGGTTCTGGTGATGAAAAAATAAGAATTGGAAATTGGAATTTTTTCCATCCTAACGGTCAGCTTCATATGATTTTGAATTATGATGAAATTGGAGAAGTAATTGGAGATAAGGAGTATTCTGAAAAGGGTATTATTATTTATGACCGTAAAATAATTGATAATATTTCAACTGTAAGTTTTTATCATCCTAATGGGAAATTAAGAACCGAAGAAATCTCTAAAGAGATTATTGAAGAAGATGAGGATGGAGAATATTCTTATTTTGAAATAAATAGAAAAGACTATTATGAAAATGGTGTCTTGAAAAGTCAGAAACTAAATGATGAACTCATAGTTTGGGATAGCATAGGGAATGAGTTAATAAGTGTAAAATATCATGATGGAATTATAATTACTGATACATCTAACTCGAAGTGATGTTTGTTCAGATTGACCGAGTAAATAATTTAAGCCGCAGCTTCCTCAACCCTCTCAGCCATTAAATTTTTGTGTACAGAAGCGGCGCATTTTCTTCCTTCTGAAATTGCCCATACAACAAGCGATTGTCCTCTTCTCATATCACCACAGGCGTAAACTTTATCAAGATTGGTTTTGAAAGTGTCCTCTTCATCTCCAAACATCGCGTTTACATTTCCTCGCACATCAAGCTCAAGTCCTAACTCAAGGAGGTTAGAAATCAAACCACTCTTAACCGGATGAACGAATCCTGCGGCAACTAAAACAAGCTCTGCAGGCAATTCAAAGTTGGAGAAAGGAATCTCAGCTATCTTACCATTTTCAAATTTAGCTTTG
>CAYNUV010000312.1:0-4416 GCA_964400245.1 uncultured Ignavibacteriaceae bacterium | reverse complement strand
AAAAGAAATTAAACTTATTGCTGTTTCTAAAAATTTTGGTACAGATGAAATCAATGCTGCTTTTGATGGAGGCTTAAAAGATTTTGGAGAGAACAAAGCTCAGGAATTGATTTCTAAATTTGAAGTGCTGGGAAATAAAGTGACCTGGCATTTTATCGGTCATCTTCAAAAGAATAAAGTTAAGTTTGCAGTCAGGTCTGCTGAATATATTCACTCTGTTGATTCCTTGTCTCTTGCAAATGAAATTAATAAAAGAGCTGAACAGTTAAATAAGGTTCAGAAAATTCTTTTGCAGGTTAAAACTTCGGAGGAAGAAACAAAAAGCGGTATTGAAAATGAAGCTGATGTTTTTTCAATTGCAGAAAAATGTAATGATTTAAAAAATGTTGAGTTGACCGGCTTAATGGCTATCGCTGCTTTTACTGATAATGAAGATGAAATCAGAAAGAGTTTCAGACGGTTAAGGGAATTAAGAGATGATTTCAATCAACGAGGATTTAAAAATATAAAAGAACTTTCTATGGGAATGACATCCGATTTTGAAATTGCTATTGAGGAAGGTGCAACTATGTTAAGAATTGGTTCGGCAATTTTTGGACAAAGAGATTATTCAAAAAGTTAAAATTAAATGAAGCTCTCTCCTGAAAATATTAAGAAGCAGGAATTCAAAAAATCTTTAAGAGGATTTGATACTGAAGAAGTTCAGGCTTTTATTGAAAAACTGGCTGATGAAATTGATGAACTTCAAAAAGAAAATGAATCTTTGAAAAAAGATATTGATGAAGCAAACTTACAGCTTGATGAATTTCGAAGAATAGAAAAGAATATTCAGGATACTCTTGCAAAGACCCAGGAATCATCTTCACGAACAATTGAATCAACAAAGAAGCAAACAAATCTGATGATCCAGGAAGCAGAGCTTAAAGCACAGCAGCTGGTTGATAAAGCAAGAGAAAGTGCAAATGAAGTTCGTAATGCGGTTATCCAGTTAAGAGAAGAAAAACAATTAATTGTATCTAAACTGAAAGCACTTATAAACTCCCAGGCGCATCTTCTTGAAATGAAAGTTGAAAATGCCGATAAAGAAATTGAACCGGCAAAGACAATTGAAAAGAGCAGCACAATCAATATTGATGCTGATGATATTGCGGATAAATTATAGTTATGGAAAATCTTCTTAATAAAATAAAAGAAACTTTAGAAGTAATTAAAAAAATTACAAAGGATAATTATCCAGTAGGAATTATTCTTGGAACCGGGCTTGGCGGACTTGTAAAAGAAATTAATGTTGATCACGAAATTGATTATGGAGATTTACCGCATTTCCCTTTATCAACTGTTGAATCACACAAAGGGAAATTAATTTTTGGAACAATCAACGGGAAAAAAGTTGTGGCAATGCAGGGAAGATTTCACTACTATGAAGGATACACAATGCAGCAAATTGTTTATCCTGTAAGAGTGATGAAATATCTCGGTGTAAAAACACTTCTTGTTTCTAATGCATGCGGAGGAATGAATCCTCTTTTCAGCAGGGGAGATATTATGATTATGGTAGATCATATAAATCTTTTGGGAGATAATCCTCTCATAGGAAAAAACTATGATGAACTCGGACCAAGATTTCCAGATATGAGTGAAGCTTACAATAATGAATTAATCAAACTTGCTGAAGAAGTCGCACTTGAAAATAAAATCAAAGTACAAAAGGGAGTTTATGTAGCTGTTCCCGGCCCTAATCTCGAAACAAAAGCCGAGTACAGGTTTTTAAGAGGAATTGGTGCCGATGTTGTTGGTATGTCAACTATTCCGGAAAATATTGCTGCAAATCATATGAGTATGAAAGTGCTGGGATTTAGTATAGTAACTGATGAATGTTTTCCCGAATCTTTAAAGCCCGTTAATGTTGAAGAAATTATTGCAACTGCAATGAAAGCTGAACCTAAAATGACTTTGATAATGAAAGAAGTTATTAAGAGGATATAAAATGTTTAAAAGAAAACTAATCAATTATATTTTTCCTCTTCTGCTTGGTCTACTTATGTTTGCTTCAAACTTTCTTAACACAAAGCTATTTAACTTTAGCGATAATAGTTTTGCAGTCTGGTTTGTTCTTTCAGTCCTTTGCTTCGCTCTTGGCTGGTATATCAATAAAAGCATTGGATGGAAAATAGGTGGAAAAATAATTTTCTCTCTCATAATTGCAGCAACATTTGTAAGCATACTTATTATTACTTTCTTCAGAGAGTATTTTTCAGCAAATGAATTGATAACTGAAAACCTGATTCTTTACAGTCTTAGAAATGTAACACTCGGTGCAATGGGTTTTTTTGGGATGGCTGTTGCAGAAGTTCTTACTCTCGAAAGAAATCTTCTTGTCTTCCAGGAAAAGCAAAGAATCTATGATGAAACTCTTCTGGAAGCAAAAAAGGAAGCTGAGCTTACAGTTAGAGAAGCAAAAATAGAAGCAAAGAGAATTATTAATGAAGCAGAACTGTCTGCAAAAGATATTATTCTTAAGAAAGAAAGAATCGAACGGGAGCTTAAGGATTTTATTCAGGCAGAAAAAGAGTTTATAAGAAAATATGAAGGTATTTAATGAAAAATTACACTGCAATAATTGAGTATTGTAATGATACTAAATTGTAGGTTGGTTATATTCCTGGTTTTCCGGGCGCACATTCTCAGGGCTCTACTATTGATGAATTAATTAAGAATCTTCAGGAAGTAATTGAAATGCTTCTTGAAGACGTTATTAAATAAAATAAATAATGTTAGTCGCAAGCTTCAGCTTGCGATAATGTAATCTTACAAATACAATACAAGATAGGATTTTAAAATAGATATTTACTTATGTTCAAACAGAATTTAGATAAAATAAATTATCCTGAAACAGAGCAGAAGATTTTAAAGTTCTGGGAAGAGAATAAGATTTTTGAAAAAAGCATTTCATCAAGGAATGAAAACAAATCTTATACTTTTTATGAAGGGCCGCCAACTGCAAATGGTAAACCCGGAATTCATCATGTAATGTCACGTACTTTGAAAGATCTTGTTTGCCGCTACAAAACTTTACAAGGATACAAAGTTGAGAGAAAAGCAGGCTGGGATACTCATGGTCTTCCTGTGGAGATTGAAGTAGAAAAGAAGATTGGTATCAAACAGAAGAGTGAAGTAATTGAATATGGTATAGAAAATTATAATAAAGCCTGCCGCGAATCTGTATTTGAATATCTCGATCTCTGGGAAAAAATGACAACACGCATGGGTTACTGGGTTGATCTGGAATCCGCTTACATCACTCTTAAGAATGAATATATTGAATCTGTTTGGTGGGCGTTAAAAACTTTATTCGATAAAGGTCTTATTTATAAAGATTACAAAATTGTCCCGCAGGATCCAAAATCAGAAACAGTTCTTTCTTCACACGAGCTTGCTTTAGGATACCGAGAGACAAAAGATCCATCTGTTTATGTTCTTTTTAGAATAAAAAATTCAGATGAACATTTTCTTGTTTGGACGACAACCCCATGGACGCTTATTTCCAATGTTGCTCTTGCAGTTGGAGCCGATGTTGATTATGTAAAGATCAGGCACAATGATAAAAAAATAATTCTTGCTAAAGACAGGCTTTCCGTTGTTGAAGGTGAATATGAAATCCTCCGGGAGATGAAAGGGAAAGAGCTTGAAAAAATAGAGTATGAGCAGTTACTTCAATATGTAACTCCGGATAAAAAAGCATTTTACGTTATTCTTGGTGATTTTGTAAGTACACAAGATGGTTCCGGTATTGTGCATATAGCTCCCGCCTTTGGTCAGGATGACTATGATCTATCAAAAAAATATGATCTTCCCATGCTTCAGCCCGTTACAAGAGGAGGATTGTTTACAAATGATGTTACAGATTTTGCGGGTAAGTTTGTAAAGGATGCAGACAATGATATCATTTATAAGCTTAAACAGGAAGGCAAGCTGTTTAAGAAAGAAACAATTGTTCACTCGTATCCTTTTAGCTGGCGGCATGAAAATGTTCCTGTAATTTATTATGCGCGTGAGTCCTGGTTTATCAGAACAACATCAATTGCAGACCGGATGGTTGAACTTAATAAGACAATTAATTGGCAGCCACCCGAAGTTGGCTCAGGAAGATTTGGAAACTGGCTTGAGGAAAATAAAGACTGGGCTCTTTCACGCGACAGGTTCTGGGCAACTCCATTACCAATTTGGGTAAGTGAAGATGGTGATATGTTTCCAATTGGAAGTATAGAAGAACTGAAAGAAGGTTTCATAGAAGAAAACGGCAAAAAAATATCTGTTCGTGATGCTAAAGAGATTGATCTTCACAAACCTTTTGTTGATAAAATATTCTTTGAAAGAAACGGAAAGATATATAAAAGAACTTCTGAAGTGATTGAT
>CAYNUV010000311.1:0-4423 GCA_964400245.1 uncultured Ignavibacteriaceae bacterium | reverse complement strand
ATTCAACTTTTGAAACTGAAATAGTTATAAGACCTGATGATATTGATATGAATAATCATGTACACAACTCAAAGTATCTCGATTATGTACTTGCTGCGCGCTACGACCAGATGATTAAAGATTATAAGTTCTCAATGAATGATTTCCACAAAGCCGGGTATAATTGGGTTGTCAGCGTATCTTATATTGAATATAAACGAGCGCTTAGCCTATCTGATAAAATTGTTGTTAAAACACAGTTCGATTCTTACAACGGAGCCCAGTGCAAAGTTAATTTCCGGATTGAGAAAAAAGAAAATAATAAAATTGCTGCAGAAGGTTACATCATTTATACAATGATATCAGTTGAAACAGGCAGGCCGATCAGAATCACGGAAGAATTAGTCAAACCTTATACTATATAAAAAAACAGATGAAGACCAGCGTTAACTTCAATTAATGCTTTTTGTATTTATCATAAATCTCTTCGTTCTCCGGGAGTGCACCTCTGATCATCACAATCTCGCCGGCAAAATCAGAGGCAGTTTTATTGAGATCTTTAAGACTCCAGTTATTTAGATAACCGACACACAATATTGCTGCATAAGCATCACCGGCTCCAACAGTATCTACAGCATTTTTAACAGAAGCTTTACAATAATCACTTTCATCAAACTTAAAGAGGAACGAACCTTTTTCTCCGCAAGTAACACATAAAAGATCAATTGAAAACAAATTTTTTACTTTTAAAGATGATGCGATAAGATCATACGTCTCATTAATAAAAAGATTATTTAGAAGAATTAGTTCGTCTTCATTTATCTTTAAAACATCTACAGTTTTTAAGGATTGTTTTATCATCTCAATGGTGAAAAAATTCTGGCGGATATTGAGATCGCAGAAATATTTTATCGGCTTGTTAAATAATGCTTGGATTGTTTCCCTTGAAGTATTATTCCTTTGGGCTAACGTACCAACGTAAAGACAGTCTGAATTTGCAACTAATTCATCAATCTCTTTTTTTCCTTCAATAAAATCATACGCGCAGTTTTGTTCAATAATCCAGCGAGGTATTTTGTTCTCATCAAGGTTTGCAATTGCTCTTCCTGTGGGATATTTATCATCAGTTTGGATATACTTTGATGAAATTTCTTTGCTCGTAAGGAAATTTAGAATCTCACTGCCGTTTTCATCATTTCCAATTCTGCTTACAAAATTTCCATTCCCGGTAAGTTTAATAACATGATAGATGAAGTTAAAAGGAGCTCCACCGATCTTTTTTTCATTTTTGTAAACATCAAATAATATTTCACCAATTGATGTAATGAGCGGCATATAATAGAACCTTTATATTTTATGTTATAACCATTATAAAATATTTCCTAATAATTGCAAATTTGATAAAACGCAAAGACAAATAAAAATCATGAAGAAACTTCCCTGAGGTAGTTTTTTAAAGAGTTATTTTTTTATACTACCATTCATCACAATCTATTTAGTAAAGAAAGTTTTATTCAATATTTTCGTTTTCCAAAATCATTAGAGGAGAGATAATATGAAGAGAATGCTAAAGACTCTGCTGGTAATATCTGTGTATATTCCGGCAACCTGTTTTGCAGGCGATGGGGAAGGAAATAATTCTACAAATCCTTTATTCGGAGAGTTTAATAAGGTAATAAGCTACAATTTACTTTCGGCGGAACATATCCTTACAGCTACAGAAACTACACTTGGTGAGGCTAAAAATTCTCTAAAAAAAATCTATTCAATTGAAAAAAAGAAAAGAACTTTTGAAAACACTGTACTTGAGCTTGATAATATTTACAATAACATTCAAAATGTTTACGGCTCCGTTTATTTAATGGCAAATGTTCATACGGCAGATGACATCAGGGATAAATCTAATGATTGTGTTGCTCAGTTCAGTAAATTCTTTAATGAATTGTCGCTTGATGAAGAACTTTATAAATCATTGAAAGATTATTCTGAAACTACTGAAGCTAAAAATCTTTCAGGATATAAAAAGAAATTCCTTTCTGAAACAATTGCAGACTTTGAAAGAGATGGACTCGGCCTTCCTTTGGAAAAAAGGGAAGAGCTTAATAAGTTACAAGATAAATTATCCGATCTCACCATTTCCTTTTCAAGAAATATTGCTGAGGTTAATGATTACCTGGTTGTTGAAGAGAAAGATATGGATGGTTTGGATGAAGAATATAAAAACGCACACTGCACCGAAGATGGAAAGTATAAAATTGGGCTGAGTTATCCGTCCTACATTCCTTTTATGAAATTTTCTTCATCGGAACAAACAAGAAAAGAATTATATAAGAAGTATAACAACCGTGCAGTTGATAAGAATATTGATTTGTTGAAAGAGATACTTATTGTACGACAACAAATTGCCAGAATGCTGGGATATAATACTTACGCAGAGTATGTAATTGAAGACAGGATGGCAAAAACACCTGGTGCAGTTTGGGAGTTTGAAAAAAATCTTATTGAGAAAGTAAAAGAAAAGGGTAGAAAAGATTATAATGAGCTTCTCACAGTTAAAAGAGCATATCTTGGTGATAATACTATAAATGTAATACAGCCATGGGAAGCATCTTTTTTTAATGACAAACTGCTGAAAGCGAAATATCAACTTGATCAGAATATTGTTAAAGAATACTTTGAACTTAATAATGTTCTCGATGGTTTCTTTAAAATATCAAAACAACTTTTTGATGTAGAGTTTAAAGAAGGACAAAATGCACCGGTCTGGCAGCAGGATGTAAGATTATTCGATGTAGTAAAAGATAGTAAAGTAATTTCAAGGTTTTATCTTGATCTTCATCCGCGTGAAAATAAGTTTTCCCATGCTGCTTGTTTTCCAATGATTAAAGGAAAAGAAACCGTAAATGGTTACCAGTTGCCCGTTGCATCCTTAGTCTGTAATTTCCCGGAAGCCACGGAAAATCAGCCGGCATTGCTTTTACATTCAGATGTTGAAACTTTCTTTCATGAATTTGGACATGTACTGCACAATGTTTTAACAACTGTAGAGCTTGCAAGTCTTTCCGGAACTTCTGTGGCAAGAGATTTTGTTGAAGCCCCATCTCAAATTTTTGAAAATTGGGTTTGGAACTATGATGCTTTAAAATTATTTGCAAAGCATTATAAAACGGAAGAAATTTTACCAAAACCTTTATTTGATAAAATGATCGCTTCAAAAAATGTGGGCTCAGGTTTAGCAACACTACAACAAATATTTTATGGTTTAATTGATTTGACATTGCATGACAAATATGATCCGAATCATAATATTACTACTACAGAGGTTGTTAAAAAGCTACAGAATGAAGTTACTTTATATCCATATCTTGAAGGGACAAATATGCAGTCTGCATTTGGCCATCTAACTGGATACGCGGCAGGATATTACGGGTACTTGTGGTCAAATGTGTATGCACAGGATATGTTTAGTGTTTTCGAGAAGAAAGGAATTATGGATAAAGAAACAGGATTAAAATATAGAGATATAATATTAGCACGCGGCAGCACTACAGATGAAATTAATCTTATTAAAGAATTCTTAGGAAGAGAGCCTAACCAGGAAGCATTTTTAAAATCATTAGGATTAAATGAGGGCGAGTAATTTCGCCCTCCTAAAAGTTTTTAATTATTTTTCACTTTTTAATATTTTTGCCGATCATCTAACAATAGATTTAAGATATATAACAAACCGAATTTTTATATCCTTTACCCGCCATCTATCAAAATAATTAACCATAATTTAAAAACCTTTTTTCTAAATTTATTTTGCTAATTTTGAATTAAATAAAAATATTTCTTTTATATGAATGCACTCGAAGTAAAAAACCTTACTAAAACATTTGAAAAAATAATTGCTGTTGATAATGCCTCGTTCAATGTACCCGAAGGGGCTGTATTTGGATTAATTGGTAGAAATGGCGCAGGAAAAACAACCACCTTAAGAATGATGATGAATATTTATCAACCCGATTCCGGTGAAATTGTTTTCAGGGGAAAAAAGGTTGGGCAGGATTTTAAAGACTCAGTCGGATATCTTCCTGAAGAACGAGGCCTTTATAAAAAGATGAAAGTTTGGGATACGCTTCTTTTTCTTTCTGAACTGAAAGGCAAGAAAGGGAAAGAAGTTGAAAAGAAAGCAAATGGTTATCTCGAAAGGTTTGAATTAACGGAAAGGAAAAATTCAAAAGTTGAAAATCTTTCAAAAGGAAATCAGCAGAAAGTGCAGTTCATTTCAACAATACTTCACGATCCTGAATTCCTGATTTTTGATGAACCTTTCTCAGGACTCGATCCTATTAACACAAATCTTCTTAGACAAATAATTCTTGAAATGAAAAGCAGCGGGAAAGTGATAATTTTTTCTACTCACTTAATGGATTTTGCAGAAAGGATGTGCGACAATATT
>CAYNUV010000310.1:0-4444 GCA_964400245.1 uncultured Ignavibacteriaceae bacterium | reverse complement strand
CTACGCTTTATTTTAATCATCGGTCGGTAAATATTAACAGATCAGATGTAATTGTCGAGTCAAAAAATTTGTATTAGTTGTTTCTGAATTATCATTCTAATGAAAACGGGAAACCAAAAATAGATTCCTGCCTTGTCATCAGACACGCTTATTTGGGAATTTTACTTTGGTGAAAAAGATGCTGAAACGAGTTCAGCATGACATCTATTATTAAACTGTTTGAAGAACTTCGTTTTTTTTCTTTTCAATTGCTTTTATTAAATCTTTAAATGCATCTGCAAAAAGAACAACGCCATCATCTGTTAATTTTTTTGTAACTGCTTCGAAGTCAATTCCAAGATCAGCAAGTTTTTTCATTTGGGCTTTTGCCGTTTCAAGATCAGTTTCAATCCTGTCAGTAGGATTTCCATGATCTCTGTATGCTGCAAGTGTTGCCGGAGGAAGAGTATTCACTGTATCTCTGCCAATTAGTTCTTCAACATAAAGAACATCCGGATACTCAGGATTTTTTGTGCTTGTACTTGCCCAAAGCAATCTTTGTTTTTGGGCTCCTGCTTTTTCCAATTCTTTAAATCTTGTTGATCCGAATAATTTTTTAGCTGCCTGGTAAACAAGTTTTGCATTTGCAATTGCAATTTTACCCTGCAGTTCTTTATTCCCCTTAGATTGGAGCTGCTTATCAACATCAGAATCAATCCTGCTTATAAAGAAGCTTGCTACAGAAGCAATATCTTTAATTGTTTTTCCTTTTTTAACTCTATCTTCAAGCCCGCTTATATATGCCTCAACGACCTGCTCATAAACTGTTGGTGAAAAAATAAGTGTAACATTAATACAAACACCTTCAGATATCATCTTGCGAATTGCCGGAAGTCCTTCCTGTGTTGCAGGAATTTTTACCATTACATTTGGTCTGCCTACTTTGTTGTGCAATTTTATTGCTTCTGCAATTGTTCCTTCCGTATCATAAGCAAGCTCAGGTGAAACTTCGATACTCACATATCCATCATAACCCTGAGTCTTATCGTAAACAATTCTCAATACATCGGTTGCATCCTGAATATCTTTCACGGCAAGAATTTCAAAAAGTTCTCCGGCACTTATGTCGGGATTATCGGAAAGAATTTCTTTAATCTGTTCATCATAAGCGTGCCCGCTTCCCATTGCTTTCTGAAAGATTGAAGGATTTGAAGTAACCCCTTTAAGTCCATCTTCATCGTGGAGTTTTTTTAATTCACCTTTAATAAGCATATCACGGTTGATATTATCTAGCCAAACACTCTGTCCAAATTTTTCTAGTTCAATTAGTGGGTTTTTCATTTTATTTCCTGGTTTGTTTTCTAACAATCAATTTTAATTAATGAAATATAACTTAAAAATACAACTGATATAGTGTTGAAAAGAGAGATGCAGGACAAAAAATATTTTCTGAACCTAACTAAGAGATAGAGGAGACCATTAGATAAAAACTTAAAGAAAATTATTTTAATATCAATTAAAAAATGCTCGATAATTTTCTAATATTATTCTTTAACTTTCTTCCATATTTGATTTAATCATAATGAATTACTAAGTTGTGTCGGGTAGTTTATGTTACAATTCGTAATTAAAATTTAAGATGGCAGTTCTAAGAGAAATCCGTGATACTATTTATGGTTTTGTTACACGTTCTGAGGCAGAAGAATCCCTCATCGACAGTTCCGTTTTTCAAAGACTAAGAAATATTAGACAATTAGCTATGGCTAATCTTGTTTATCCTGGGGCATTGCATACTAGATTTGATCATTCTATTGGAGTAATGCATCTCTCAAAAAAGTTAGCAACCAGTGTTGGAATAGAAGATGATGAAATTTTAAGAACTATCAGATTTGCAGCTTTACTGCATGATATTGGTCATGGACCATTCTCTCATGTTTCTGAACAACTATTAAACAAATATTGTGATAAAAGTGTAGTTTCAGTTGAGGAAGAAGAAGAAATTCACGAATCAATTACTTGTGATATAATAAGAAATAATGTTGAAATAGAATCTATAATTTCTTTACATGAAAGAGAAAAGATTATAGATCTTATAAGTGGTAATTCTCAAGAAGTAAGAATAAAAAATATTATAACCGGACCTCTTGATGCTGACAAACTCGACTATCTACTAAGAGATAGTTATTACTGTGGGGTTAAATATGGGATTTATGATCTTGATAGACTATTAAATACAATCGAAAGTATGGAACAAGGAACGGATCAAATCTTAGTTCTAAGGGAAGGAGGTATATTTGCTGTAGAACAATATGTTTTGAGTAAATACCATATGTCTTCACAAGTATATAGACATAAGATTAGAATTGTTACCGATGAAATGTTAGTGAGAGGATTGGAATTAGGAATTGATGAAGATAAGATTAGTTTTCTTTCCGAACTATACAAATATGATAAAAGCAATAGTTATGTGAAAAATTATCTAGAGTATAATGATTCAAGACTTATTAATAAAATATTATATGAAACGCCTAAAGATTCTTATGTAAATACTATCTTTACTTCTTTAGTTAAAAGAAAATTATTTAAGAAAGTCTTTCATAGAGGCTTAAATGATTTTGGACCAATTGTTAGAGATGAATTAAGTAATTTAAAAGAAAATGTAAAACTCAAAAAAAAATTAGAAAAAGAAATTGGAAAATTAATTTATGATATACTTAAACAAAAAATTGATCCCAATTTAATTTTGATAACTGTTTTAAGTATAAAATCCGTCAGGGCTGAAAAGACAAAAGACTATATAGGTAGTATGCCTGTAAAAATGGATGCTGGAGAACTTGAAGATTTTATTGATTGTTCTACATTATTCAAATCAATTAATGAAAAGGAAAAAGATGAGTTTATAGAAATTTATGCGCCAGTTAAATTTGAAAATGATAATATGAAAATTAAATATCGTAAAGAATTAAATGAGGGGATATTTAATTATTTAGAAAAAAATACTTTAACTTTACTAAGTTAGATCCTTTTTAAGGAGGAGGTTATTATGCAACTTTCAAAAATATTACTTTTACTTATATATTTTTATAGTAAAAGCATTAAGGGAAAAACATTGTTACAAAAACGTATGTATTTTTTATCAATTATTTTAAAACAAGATTTTGGATTTCATGCTTATTATTACGGACCATACTCTGAAAGAGTAGATTTTGCAACTGACCACAATAAAGCTTTAGGATTTATTTCAGAATCACTTTCTGATTTCACATATCAAAAAAGATATGAATTTATTATAACACCAGATGGTAATGAGTTAATTAAACATCTTCTGAAAACAAATTCGGATCTTTATAAAAAGGTAGAGAATGCTGTTAATAAAATAAAGTCAAGTGGTGATGATGATGAATATATAAAGATTTCTTATGCTGCAAAGGTTCATTTTATAATTAATAGTACTAAATCGGGAAAAAATAAAAAGAAAATTATTCATGAAGCAAAAGATTTAGGTTGGGAATTAAATGATGATGCTATAGAAACTGCAATGGGATTTATTAATAAAATATTTTCTTAATATTAAAAATATTATCATTAACAGCGGGACATATCATTACTACCTCTCTATAATGGGAGAGGGATTGTTATTAACTAATCTAATACTTCTGCTATTTTTCCTTTCCTTGGCTCATTTACTTTTTTATAAAGCCAGTAAACTGCGATTAGCGAAATAACTGTATAAATCAGAAAGACGGGTTCATAGCCAATTATTGTAATAAGAAATCCTCCTACAACACCAAACAATATTGTAGGCGCAGTTACGGAATTAAACAGTCCAATGTATATCGGCCTTTCGGATTCATTGCACATCTCAACAACAATTGCCAGTCTTGAAATACCCTGCAGTGTAAGAGTGCATCCTGTAAAGAAAAAGACTACTCCGAACATCAGAACATTATTGGAAAGAATTGCAAACAGGCTTGCAGCCATTGAAAAACCGGCAAGAAGAAGCATATTAATTTTATGTCCATAGTAGTCGGCTAAGTACCCGAAAATAAAATTTCCTATTAACTGTCCCGCCATTAAAATGATAGTAAAAGTTCCGGCATAAGATGTCGGAAGATTAAACTTCCTTACAGCATAAACTGCATAAAATGCAGAAGCTGTAAGGGACATTAAAATTAACGCATCAGCAACTAAGAAATTTTTAAAGCCCTTATTCTCCTTTAAAATTATTTTAGAACGGGATAATATTTCTCTGATTGAAACCGGTTCCTGCTTTATTTCCTGTTCAAAGTTTTGCAAGATGGGTTCTGTTTCTGAAGGTTCAACTATTCGTCTTAAAAAATAAAATGAAATCATTGAAAAGAAGAAGCAGAGTAAAAACAGTAAAGCAAAATTATGCGGATACACAATTGTTGAAAGTATAACTGAAACTGCAATACCGGCAATTGTACCGAGTGCAGAACCAAGC
>CAYNUV010000309.1:0-4450 GCA_964400245.1 uncultured Ignavibacteriaceae bacterium | reverse complement strand
TCATGATTAAACCAATCAGGCAGCAGGATTATGATTACCTGTTTATCCAGATTGACAGATGTCTTTTTGGCACTGACCCCACACATTTTCTTTACCAATTTTCACATCCTGTGATTACAGAAATTTTACAGATTGTTTACGGGATGTTTTATTTGTTGCCGGTAATTCTGGTCTTATTTTTATTAAGAAATAAAAGATTTCTTGCTGTTGATTTTGCTACGTTCTCTGTTATTTATGGTTTTTATTTATCATACTTTGGGTACTTTACTTTGCCGGGAGTAGGCCCAAGATTTACGCTGCACAATTTTGAAACTATGAATGAAACTCTTCCGGGATTATTTCTCACAAACACTTTAAGGGAATTTGTAAATATAGCCGAGCACGTGCCCGCCGGAACTCCAAACCCTGCTGATGTTGTTCAGAGAGATGTTTTCCCAAGCGGCCATACAATGATTACACTTATTGTAATGTATTTATCAGTTAAACTAAGAAGCAGGTCCAGATATTTTTTTATTCCTGTAGGTTCATTACTGATTCTCGCAACAGTTTATTTGCGGTATCATTATGTTATAGATCTTATAGGCGGATTAGCATTTATGGTTCTTTCTGTCTGGTCCGGCAAATATATTTTTAACTGGTGGAGAAGAAAGATTGGTAAAGAAGAATTTGAGTACGATAAAGCATAGGGCTTGGGGCAAAGCGCATAATTAAATGATTGAAGAAAAAAAAATAAAAGTAAAAAGAATATTCGATTCGATTGCCGGAAGTTATGATCTGCTTAACCATCTTCTGAGTTTTGGAATAGATTTTTACTGGCGCAAAAAAGCACTAAAGCTTACCGGCTTAAACTCGTCTTCAATTCTTCTTGATGTTGCCTGCGGAACCGGTGATGTAGCTATACAAGCTAAGAAAATGGGAGTTAAAAATATTTTCGGGTCGGATTTTTCTTACAATATGTTAAAACTTTTTATCCAAAAGAGTAACTGGATTGAAGGCAGAAATATTCAAATGGTGGCAGAAAATATTCCGGTAAAAGATGAATCAATTACAAATATAACCGTGGCTTTTGGAGTAAGGAACTTCTATAACATACAGCAGGCTTTTAATGCTTTTTACCGAATTCTAAAACCTGAAGGTAAAGCAACTATTATTGAATTCAGAATGCCTTCCAATTTTATTTTCAGATCTCTTTATAAATTTTATTTTAAAAAGATTCTTCCTTTGGTAGGCGGATTAATATCTGGAGATAAAGAAGCTTACAACTATCTGCCAACTTCTGTTGAAGAGTTTGATGAAAAAATAAAATTGCCCGAACTCCTTAGAAATTCGGGCTTCAGGAAAATTGAAATATTTAGTTTAACTTTTGGTATTACACAGGTTGTTATAGCAACCAAGTAAAGTCAATCACCTATATTATATTCTATAAGACTCTGCGTAAATACACTTGTTGTATCATCGAAATCAATTCCGTTACCCGTAAACACGCCTACAATAGTTCCATTCCCTTGCCACTTAACAAAACCAATACCTGATGCAATCCAACCATAAGCCGGCGCAAATACTTGTGCTGCATTAAATGGGCTCGAGCGATATTTTAAAGTGAATTTTATTCTTATAGCTTCTACATTAATGTTAGGAATAAGGTTAAGCGTAAGGGTTTCCTTGCCATCATACACAGCAGTTAACTCAACAGGATTAAAATTTATTAATCCCTGGTAATTTAGATTCATCTTAAATGAGATCCAGTTGCTGTTATCATAAACAGGCAACACAAGAAGTCTCATTTCACTGTCTATTGTTAAATATTGGAGAAGAGTATCTATTCCCGGAACGGAAGCAGAAAGACCAGTAGTATCAAGATAGTAGAAAACTCCGGTGTCAGTCCTTCTAAAATAGGATGTAGTTGAAGGAATAGTTTGTCCAGCTAAAGTAAGAGTATCAATTTGTATCTGGTAATTAACATTTCCCTTTATACCTGTTCCATCATAATATGTAACTCTTTCACCATTAGTTTGTGTACTGCTTGAATCTCTGGCAATTGTGTATTTATAATACGAACCATCTTTTACCGGGAAATAACTTGTATCTGCTACCGGATCTACTGCCGGCGGGTTTTCAGTGGAACCGGATTCTTTACAGGAATTAAGAGTATAAATCATCACTCCAAATAAAATAATTAACAAAATTTTGCTTTTCATAAAATCTCCTTGAAGATATTCATCTTCATTTTTAATTTGTTAAATGCCTGCCCCCTATGGCTTATTTTGTCTTTAATATCCGGAAGAATTTCAGCCATAGTTTGATTATAACCTTCGGGAATAAATAAAGGATCATAACCAAAACCATAAGAACCTTTCGCATTCATTGTTATTCTGCCTTTTATCTCTCCATATTCAACAATATAATTTCCATCATCAAAAAAAACAGCACAACAAATATACTTTGCAGGATGAGGTTCGGGAAATTTCTTTAATTCATTCAGCAGCTTCTGATTATTTTCTTCATCTGTTGCATTCACTCTTGCATATCTTGCAGAAAAAATTCCGGGATTTCCATTAAGCTGCTCAACTTCAATTCCCGAATCATCAGCAATTACAGGAATTTTATAATGATTGAAAATCTCACGGGCTTTTTTCTTTGCATTCCCTTCAAAAGTGTTTTCATTTTCTTCAATATCTAATATAACATCAAGATCGGTTAACGATGTGATTTTAAACTCAGTATCGGAGAAAATATTTATGACTTCTTTTACTTTTCCCCTGTTTTTTGTGGCGAATATCAATTGAGACATACAAATTTACAATCTCTTCAACAGCTTATTTAATTCATCCAGTCCCTGATGATAAATTTCATATTCATCGAAGATTAAAGAAGCGCCATCTTTAATAACCCATTTGCCGTCAATCATTACATGAGTTACATCTCCACGCGATGATGAATAAACTAAATTTGAATAAATGTTTTCCACCTCATCTGAATAAACTTTGAACTGGTTATCGAGATCAATTAAAACAAAATCAGCTTTTTTTCCTTCTTCAATGCTTCCTGTCCTGTCATCAATATGCAAAGCTTTGGCTCCTTCAATAGTTGCCATCCTGAAAATTGTTTCTGCATCAAGAATTGACGCACCATAAACCGGCTTTTGAATTAATGCAGCAAGCTTCATTTCAGTAAATGCGCTTAAAGTGTTATTACAAGGTGCGCCATCTGCACCTAGTGAAACTGAAATTCCCATCTTCAGAAACTTTGGAACATCAGCAATCCCGGAACCAAGCTTCAGGTTGGATGAAGGACAATGTGCAACTTTAACCTGCTTCTCTTTAAGTATATCAAATTCTGTTTCATTAACATGAATGCAGTGAGCAAGTACAGAATGATCATCAATTACACCGAGCGAATTAAAGTATTCTATATTCTCCTGCTTGAATTTTTTTCTTACTTCAGTAAGCTCTCGTATATTCTCTGAAGAATGTGAATGGAAAAGGGTCCCGGGAAAATCATTCATCATTTCACGCGTTTCTTTCAGAAGTTTTTCAGAACAGGAAAGAACAAAGCGCGGTGCAAATCCATAATTTATCCTGCCGTTTTCTGTATTGTGAAATGCTTTTGCCAGATCTTCGGAAGTTTTTAATTCTTCATTTGTGTCTGCACTAAAAGGTTCAAAGAGTTCGTTGAAATCAATCATGCTTTTACCTGCAAAAGCTCTTATTCCTGAATTAATCAGCTCTTCAAAAATTACTTCCTGGAATCTTAAACTTCCCATATCAAGCAGTGTTGTTGTTCCGCCGTGAATTAACTCATTTAGCCCAAGCTTTACTGAAACAGAAATTGATTTTTTATTGTGTGCATTTTCGAAAGGAAAAATTCTTTTCTGCAGCCAGTCAATTAAATCAAGCTCATCCGCAAGCCCGCGGAATAATGTCTGGCAAAGATGAATATGAGTTTGTACAAAACCGGGAATTAATGTAAGGTTTTCACAATTCAATATTTCCCCGGGAAAAGATTCAATCTCAGAATCTTTAAATTTTCTTATTGATTTTATAATATCGTTTTCAACTTCAACAGCAACATTTCTTAAAATGCTTCCGGCTTTATCGGCTGTTACTACCTGTTTTGGAATTATTAATTTATTTGGTCTTTGTTTTTTCATTTTCTTTTAACTGTTAAGGTAAGAAAATTATCTCAACAGCAATTTAACAATTTAGCAATTAAAGAATTAGTGTATTCCATCATTCCGTTGTTTCATTTTCTTCTTCCTCTTCTTTCTCCCAATCATATTTTATATATGGATCTTCTTTTCTGAAAATAAAAGCTACGATAATTCCTGAAAGTCCTCCGTACAAATGAGACTCCCATGAAATTCCCTGCATTATTGGAAGCACACCCCAGATCAATCCGCCATAAATAAAAGTTATTAGCAATGCAATCGCAATTGATCTGATATCACGTT
>CAYNUV010000308.1:0-4462 GCA_964400245.1 uncultured Ignavibacteriaceae bacterium | reverse complement strand
CGGAGTGGGGATCAGTGCCGTCGACATGGAAACGAACCTTTCCCTGATCACGTCCTGGGTTCAGAACCGGAATTCTCAATATGCTCTGAAAGAAGTTCATCCGGTTTTTGAAAAATTGTCTGATCATTTATTGCATTATAAACACCTGCAGAGATTCCTGAATCATTAGGATATGTTACAGGGATATCAAAAGATCTTTCGACAACTGTAATGAATTTCTTTGAAGTAATTTTTTGTTCAGTTGTGATTGAATTTTTACTTCCGGAAAAATAATATGAGAAGTAAATTATTGCTGCAATGATTACAATTAAGATAGATGAAAAAACCAACCCGCCGTATGATCTCTTTTTGTAATTTTCAAGTCTTGCCCTCTTTTCTTCAGCAAATTTAAATGCTTCACTTATTCTTTCCGATTCATTATCAATTACCAATTCCTTTTCGTCAGGTTGAATCGTAGCCAAATCATTTTCTTCAATTTCAGAAACAGAATTTATAATCTCATCCTCATCACTTAAGAATTCATCATTTACTACTTCTGCAATTAACTCGTCTTCTTTTTCCTCGTATGAATCTATTTTGTTTTCCTCTGATTTTTCAAGATCAGTTGAGAATTCATCTTTTAAGCTTTCAATTTCTTCAATGCTATCAAATTCTTCTGTCTCTTCCTTAACTTCAGACTCAATTTGTTGAGAGAAATCATCTGCCTGTATTTTACCTGCCTCATCTACAATATTTTCAATTTCCAATTCAGTCTCTTCTTTTATTTCAGCAAGATTTATTTCTTCTTCAGGTTCAATAAATTCTGAGGCTAATTCCTCTTCCAGATTTTTTATATTTTCTTCAATGTCCTTATTAAAACCAGAAGTTCTTTTCCAATTAAGAAAAGAAAAATGAACTTCTGAAATATCTTCTTCATGTTCATGTTCGGAAGAATCATTCTCTTTTCCCAGATGTTCCTCAATAAACCTGTCAACCTTTAATTCCATCAGTCTTTTCATTTCACTTTCAGAATGAGGAATGAAAAATTCATTTTCATCCGAACCCGGATGAGGTATAACAGGTTTGCCAAGACTTAAGCTGAAATAAGAATCAATAGAAAAATTTTCTTCTTCCTTCTCGGGAATATCAAAAAGCAATTCTTCATTTTCATTTGTAATAAATACAATCTGACCAGCTTCAGTTTCTTTTACGGCGTTGCGAATTTCAAATCTGCCTAAACCAGTAACTAAAGATTCATTCGCTTCAAGAACCTCGGAACATCTTTTCAAGAGCATTTCAAAAAAATGTTTATGCTCGGCATAAGGAATGCCAAGTCTTGAAGTTATAGTTTCAATTAATTCAGATTTATTCATTTATTCAATTTTAATTCACAGTTAAAATCAATTATATCTCACCACAATAATCTAAAACCGCCAATTAAATCAAGCGGAGCTTCTTTATAACCTTTCCAGAAATAAATATCGTTATTGAAAATATTGTTCAATTCACCTGTAATGTAAAAATTATCAACTACCTTATACAATATTTTTAAACCAAGATCAAAATGTGAAGAGATATTCTGACTGTTTGCAATATTGGTATAAGCCTTTGAAAAATAACTTAACTTTATTTCCGATCTTAATCCGAAATCAAATTCGTATCCATACAAAGCTGATACTTTAATCTGAGGATGATAAGGAATGATCTTATCGCTATTATTTTTTGTATCATTAAATTCAAGATTACCATACATAATTCCATAAGGTCCAAGATGAAAAAATAAATCGGCAAAAAATGTTATGCTGTTTGCTTCAACGGTAGCTAAGCTGAATTTACCCGTTGAAACTGAATCAACAAAATAAGGATACCTAGGTGAAGAAAAATATTTTATTCCTGCATTAACCTGGTAATATTTATCGTACTCATACTTTACAGCAGCAGTAATAGAATTTCTTTTCTTGTATAAATAGTTATAGAAGTTCTGAGGTTCATAATACCTGTTGATCTTCAGAAAATCATTGCTTGTCAAGAATTCTGCATGAGGAGAAAGTTCTCCAAATAATGAAAAAGAATTATTTATCTTAAATGATAATGCCGCAAACAGGGCAGTAAAGCTGCTTCCACCTGATTGTGAATAACTGATTCCTCCTGAAACTTTAAGAGCATCTGAAATATTAAATCCTGCAGATGGTCTAATTGTAAAGAAATCATTGACATCTGAATTAGGAATATTTGCAGGAGTATTATTAATTGTTAAAGATTGTGTTTTATACTCTGCTGAAACTCCAATGTTGAATGAAGAAAAAATTGCTCTTGAAAATAAGTTGAGACCAAAAATATTTTCAGAATAATTTTCTTCACTTATAGATGAAAGCTCATCATTAACTCTTAGATCAAAATTAAACTGCCTGCTTAGTTGATTAGAAATTCCGAAAGTAAAGCTTCCCCGGTTTAAGGTTCTCTTTGGCGGATTATTTATAGAATAAAATTTATAAGATGATGAACCATACTCTCCATTAAATTTTAATTGAGTTCCGGGAAGAACCTCGCTGCTGTTGCTTGTTGTATATAAAAGATTTAATCCACCATTTATTAAATATCTTTCGCTGTTTTCTATACTAGAGTGAGGCCTGTGATTTTCACCTGTAAATCTTGCTTCAGCTAAAGCATCATTAATAGGAAAGAGATATGATAAATTTGCAGTTGGCAAAGAATAAATTCCGGAGCCAAACTCCAGTTTACCTCGTTGGAAATTAAGTGAATCAAGACTACTCAAATCATTTTTTAATGGCGATGAAATATCTCTCATCTGTAATTCTTCAGGGGAATAAACCGGTTTGAAAAACTGGTCGGAAATTGTTGAAACAAATTCGGGAGAAATTTTCTGAGAGCTTTTTATTGATACAACATCAGTCCCTGTAATTATAAAATCAGGGAGTTCAACATTTGGATTTTGCTGTGAAAAAATGAAAGTATAAAAAACTAAAAATAAAAAGCATAATTTCTTAATCATTGCAGCTCTCTCAATCTATTTTGGGCTTCCTGTCCAAAAGCATTTCCCCTGTGTTTTGAAATTACAGCACGGTACATTTCTTTTGCTTTATCAATCTGTTCCAGCTTCGTGTAGCATTCACCTAATTTTAAATAAGATTTTGTCAGCCATTCATCATAAGAAGCAAATACCAACCGAACTCTCTCCAATTCAGTTACTGCTTCTTCAAATTTTTCCTGTTCAAAAAGTGAAAGTCCCAAATGGTATTGAGCTTTAGCACCAAGATCATCGCTTCTTGTTTCAGCAAGACTTCTGAAATAAATATCAGCATTGGAATAATTTCCAGTTGCAAGTTCAAGCAAGCCAAGTTCAAATTTTGATTTATCTGCAAATATTGTTTTACTGTAATATTGAATCACATCATCAAAAACTTCATAAGCTGCCGAATGATCCTGCTTATTAATGAGAGTAGTACCTTTCATAAATAAAATTTCTGCAATCCTCGGAGTTTGCTCAAGCCTGTTTAATGCTTTATCATATATCTCAATTGCAGCATCATAATTCTGCATTGAATTATAAATATTACCCATTTCAATAACTGCTGCTGCTGCAGCTTCATTAGCAGGGTAAGATTCAAAAACTCTGTTAAAATTAGACAAAGCTTCTTCCTTCTGATCCAGGTTCTGAGCAGATTTACCAATCCAGTAGTAAGCATCGGGAATTAATTTACTTTTAGGATAATCTGCAATGAATTCCTGGTAACTTACTTTTGCAGCATCATAATCGCGTGCACTGTAAAATATTTCTCCTTTTTTAAAAAGAATCTGATCGGAAAAACTTAAACCGGGATTCCTGCTTACAAACTGATCAATGAATGAAATCGCTTTTACATAATCTCCCTGTGAAGCATAACTGTACTGAATTCCATTTACTGCATCAAAAACATAATTTGAAGTCGGGTATTCAGCCATTACAAATTGATAACAAACAATTGCAGAATCATAATCACCTGAATTGAAATATGAATCTCCGATTGAATAATAAATCATTGGTGCAAGCGAAGTTTGAGGATAAATTTTTAATACATTTTTGAAAGAAGAAATTGCAGTATTGAATTCTCCCTTCTGGAAATAAATCCATGCTAAAGTAAAAAGAGATTCATCAGCATAATCGGAATCAGGAAATTTTTGCTGCAGGTTCCTGAATTCATTTAAAGCACCTGAAGTATTTCCTGCTTTGTATAATGCCTGTGCATACTGGTAATAGGCATAGGGATTTTCAATTTCATCGCCGCCTGCATTAAAAAGGTCTTTATAAACTTTGCTTGCAGCATTGTAGTCCTTGCTTCCGTAGTAACTATCTGCGAGTCTCAACCGGGCATCAACTATTCTTTTATCTTTAGGAAATCTTTTTATAAAATCGTTAAAAGTAACAGCTGCATTATCATAATCTTTTACACTGAAATAACTATAAGCTTTGCCATAGACAGCC
>CAYNUV010000307.1:0-4463 GCA_964400245.1 uncultured Ignavibacteriaceae bacterium | reverse complement strand
GCATAGGGCGGGGAAGTAAAAATTAAATCTATCGAATTGTTTTCAATGTTCTGAATGATTTCTTTGCTATCACCCAGATATATTTTTGTTTTATTCTTCATAATTTTTTTTTATTCAAACTGTTTCCCTTACTTCTTCCGCCTTAAAAGCATCATTCGTAACCATCTCAATTTCATTTATTCTAAAGCCATATTGTTTTTGTTCTTTGTCATTTGAGGCATCCTTTTCCCAGGCAATAAAAAACTCCGTTAGTGATATTGCATCAGCTTCATTTTTTGCATCAATGTGTACTATGTAATCACGATGCAATAAAACTTTGTATGTTTTCATAATAACCATCCATTTAGATGAAATTAAGTTAATACAAATCTTTTGAAAATATCAGTAGAAACCAAATTGAGATGATAGAGAATTAATTACTTATGGTATTATTCACCAAATTATTTGCAATTACAGTTTCTCTTTCCCCAATCTGCTGACGCCACATTGCATAATACAATCCTTTAAGTTCAACAAGATATTCGTGAGAACCGGATTCAACGATTTTTCCTTTTTCAAGAACATATATTCTGTCTGCGTGCATTATAGTAGAAAGCCGGTGAGCGATAAGAATAGTTATAAGTTGTTTACTTGTTGAAATTTCTTTTATTGTTTCCGTTATATCTTCTTCGGTAAGTGAATCGAGAGCAGAAGTTGCTTCATCAAAAACGAGCAGGTTAGGTCTGCGCAAAAGTGCTCTTGCAATGGAGAGCCGTTGCTTTTCTCCGCCGGAAACTTTAACTCCGCCTTCACCTATTAAAGTATCGAGGCTTTTGTCTGCTCTTATCATAAGACTTTGTGCAGCAGCTTTATCAAGAACTTCAAGGCATTCCTCATCAGTTGCGGATGGATTTACAAATAAAAGATTCTCTCTTATGGTTCCTGAAAATAATTGAGTATCCTGTGTAACAAATCCAATCTGGTTACGGAGTTCATCAAAATCAATTTGATCGGCAGAAATGTTATTATAATAAATTGTTCCTTCGTGCGGCTGGTAAAGCCCAACAAGAAGTTTAACAAGAGTGGTTTTCCCAGAACCCGAAGGTCCGACAAATGCAATTGTTTCACCTTTCATCACTTCAAATGAAATATCCTGGAGAGCTTTTATTCTTGAAGACTGATGCTGAAAGCTTACGTCTTCAAATCTTAAAGAATTTATTTCACCAAGGTTAACCGGCTTTAATGGTTTTGTTTCTTTAGGAAGCTTCAATATCTCTTCGAAATTTTCAAGAGAGACTTCTGCTTCGCGGTAAACATTAATTATATCTCCAAGACTTTGCAGCGGGCCAAAGATAAAAAATGAATAAAACATTAAAGTTATAAATTGTCCTATTTGTAACTCTCCTGCATAAATCAAATAAAGCATTAAAAAAAGGATGCTTGTTCTTAAGAAGTTAACCGAAGTTCCCTGGAAAAAGCTGAGTTTCCTGATATATTTAACTTTCTTCAGCTCAAGCTCAAGAATTTTTTCTGTCGTTGAATTCAGCCGGTTGATTTCCTGGTCGCCGAGCCCGAGGCTTTTTACAAGTTCAATGTTTCTTAAAGATTCGGTTGTTGTACCTGCAAGCGCTGTTGTTTCTTTTACAATTACTTTCTGAATAATTTTAATTTTTTTGCTTAAAAAGGAACTTATAAATCCAAGTATCGGAACTGCTGCAAAGAAAATCGGGGCAATAAGCCAATGAACATTTATTGAGTAAACAAATACAAACACAACTCCGACCAATGTGGTAAATAAAGTATTTACCATAGTGTTAATAAGTCTTTCGGTATCAGTTCTAACTTTTTGCAGCTTGCCTAAAGTTTCGCCGCTCCGCTGATCTTCAAACAACGAATACGGAAGATGGAGCGAGTGCATAATTCCATCAGAATAAATTTGTGCACCGAGTCTTTGAGTAATAACATTTACATAATAATCCTGAAAGTTTTTCGCAACACGTGATACGAAAGCTACTCCAACCATTGCTCCAAGCAGCATTCCAATTCCGCTTAAAAATTCACCGGAGGAATACTGATCGAACCTGGTCGCATATTTATCAATTAGTTTCCCGAATATGTAAGGATCGAGCAGAGAAAAAACCTGGTTGATTGCGGCGAGTACTAGCGCAAGCAGAACAATCTTCCAGTAGTTTTTAAGATATGAATATAAAAGTTTCATAAGGATTGGTGAAGATAACCATAGACAGGAAAATAAAAAAGACGGAGATGAAACTCCGTCTTTTTACACAATATGAAAATATTTTTAGAAAATATTTTACTAATTACTTTAGAACAGCATCCTTAGCATGTTTTGCTATTCGGAATTTCAAAGCTTTCCTGGCTGGAATTGTAATTTGCTCGCCTGTTGCAGGGTTTCTTCCGATTCTTTCTTTACGGTTAACAACAACAAGTTTGCCGAGTCCGGGAACAGTGAAAGATTTTTTTGCTTCTTTATAAGCAAGATTGCTTAACTCTTCGAGAAACTGAACAGCGATTTTTTTTGTTGTGTCGGTTTTTTTTGCAAGATGATCAACAATCTGCGATTTGGTCATTGGTTTTGTATCTGCCATTTTATTTTGCCCTTCTTGTTAGTTGTTAATAATTCCTTGTGGAAAATAAAGATTATTTCTATCAAACAAAATAATTTTGTGCTATATAAAAAAATATTTTCTTAATTACATTCCCGTATCACACCTGATTTTATTGCCTGAAACTGATTATTAATTTTGTAGCTTATCTCTTAATTCTCTATTTTCGGTTTAGATTTTAATTAATACCTCAGACATATTGAATGAAATTTTTCCTGTTTATAGTTCTTTTGATTTCAATAAGCCTTTTTGCCCAGGAAACCGATTCGACTTCTTCTGTTTCTAGAAAAGTAATTTCAGATTCTTTATCATTAATCCCTGCAGACACTCTTGCTTCGGATTCAACTCAAATAAGCATTAAAGATTCAATTATAATTGCCGATACTCTCTACCCGATTTATCAAAAATCTTTGTATGAGGTAAGTTTTTTTATAAACCGGAAAACAATTGATCGGCTGGATTACAGATACACTGGAGATTTATTTTCTCCTGCGGGTTTTGGTTTTCTTAAAGACAAAGGTTTAATCGGGCAACCCAATGAATTTGTTCTTTACGGTAATGGATTTGGCAAGGTAGGTTTTTTTGAGGATGGAATTCTATATAACAACAGATTTACAAATATTTTTGATCTCAATCTTATCCAGAATGAATTAATAGATTCAATTGAAATTCTTCCTTTGCCGAGAGGTTTTCTTTATGGTGTTGGTAACTATATCGCATCTGTAAATTTTATTGAAAGAGATTTTATCACTTCGGCTCCCTACACAAAAATTAAATATTACGAAGGCCCCGAAGGAGAAGCTTTTGTTGATGGAATGTTCAATATTTCTTTGCTCAATAAATTCAACCTTACTTTTGATGTAACCAACAGGAAGTTTGACGGAACTTTTACCAACAGTGATTTCAGCATCTGGCAGGCAAAAGTTAAATTAAAATATTTTCTTTCCAACAACATTAATATTGTTGGTTCTTATTCCTTAGTTAGTTCTGAAGTTGGTTTAAATGGCGGAGTTGATGTTGACAGCATTTCTAATTCAAAAAATGATATAAACAGTATTCTTTACTCTTTTCTTGATGCGCCGGTCGTTTCTCCGACTTTAAGACAAAAGAATGGATGGGATAAATTTGGTTTACGGGTGCTTGGAAATTTTAATGATTTTTATTCTGATTTAAATTTTTATTACCACGACACAAAAGAAATTTATTCGGGCATTCCCACAAATGAAGAAATAAAAAATTTTGTTTGGGGAATAGCGTTAAAACAATCTTATTCTCCCTCATTTTTAAATTTTGATTTAAACGGAGTTTTTGAAAAGAGAGAATTGAATTATTATTTTGTTGATACAGCTACGGGATCTCAGAATAATAAAATCGAATATAATGTTTTTTCACTCTCGCCTGTTTTTTCTTTATATCTTCTTGACAGCACACTTATTCCTTCAGTCTTTTATAAATACACAAAATATTCCCAGATGACTAATTTACAAAACGGTTTTGGTATTGATCTAACATTAAAGGCGCTAAAAAATATTGATCTTTATTTCGGAATAAGCAGGTTTGATTTTCTTTATGATGTTGTAACTGATGTGTATGAATTAGGTGCAAGAATTATTTATAACAAGTTCCTTACAAATATTAAATTATACAGCAGGAAAAACTTTGTGCCTTCGTCCGGAATAGTTCCGCAAACATTGATACCTTCTTTGGCTATGATAGAAACATCAAGCGATCTTACAGGTTTTGCAATAAATCTTAACTATGCTTTCTGGAAGCTCGGATTTGAAGGGGAATTTAATTACAACTCTTTTAAACAAAACCAGGGTTCATTAACATCTGAAATTAAAATACATTTTAATG
>CAYNUV010000306.1:0-4465 GCA_964400245.1 uncultured Ignavibacteriaceae bacterium | reverse complement strand
AAAATATTGAAAATTTTTTAAGAAGGACTTCAATGAAAAAATTAAGCTTGTTTTTAGTTCTAATGATTCTTACAATCTTTATTCCCGATGTAAAAGCACAAAAGTGGGTGATCTTTTCAGACTCAATATCAAACAGCCAGACTGAAGTATTCGATCTTGACTTACATAAATATCCTGGGCTTGACAGTATAGTTTTAGGATGGTATGCAAGTGGTGAGATTGATGTTGATTCTGTTGGCATCTCCGTTTACCTGAATCTCAAAAATGATGGGAATACTATCCAGGATGAAGATGCCTTAACCGGTGTAACAATGACGACTAATCTTGATTCGGGAGTTACAACAAGGACAGCAGTAATCGCAACCATTACAGGGGCACAACTAAGAGGACAGGATACAGCCCGATTCAAGGTTATATCGGCTGCATCTGGGAATGTTGCTACGGATCCTGCACAGCGCTATTACCTGATTGCAAGAATTTATGAGTAATTGAAATTTATTTAATAAAAATTACTGAAGGGATAAAGTTTTATGAAAATTAAAATGAAAGTTCAAACAACCTGGCAGGGGGTTACTTACCAGATAGACCAAGTTTATGCTGCAGGTAATGATCAGAAACTTCCTGAAGGTGTTGCCAAAAGATGGATTGAAAAAGGACTTGCTGTTGCGGATGGTTCTGAAGCTCCAACCGGCAAACAAAAATCCGAAACTCCGGATGAAAGCTGGACTGTAAAAGAATTACAGGCTGAAGCAGAAAATTTGGGAGTTGGAGGTGTTGCTTCTCTGAAAACAAAGGCTGATTTAATTTCTGCTATTAACGAAAAACTTAGCCAGTAGCAGAAATTGATAATTGAAACAACAGAAGTCAATAACATATTGCAGCTCTCAGGTAAGGATACAGAAATTGGAAACGTCCGCAAGTATGCCGAAAGCCATGCAATAGATTTTACGAAAAACCCTTTTCACATTAAGGGACAGTGTGTTCAGGGTTATTCTTTTACTTTTACTGCCAGCACAAAAAAAATTAATAATGCTCTTGGTAATTTCATAACCACCGAACACTATCCAATAAGATTTCAAGCCGGGTTATATATTCACGTTCAGGGCTCAGTGCTGAATGATGGGTTCTATAAGCTTGCCTCAGTTACGGCAACTGAATTAACAGTTGTTTCAACTGATGTTTTATTTGATGAAGCAGATGGCGGTTATATAACAATCAACCTTGTGAAATTTCCTGATGGATTTAAGCTTGCCCTGGCAAAATATATTGGTCATTTAATTAATGCAAATGCACTTAGTAAAAGCGGCATCCACTCTGAAACCCTTGATAACTTTTCTGTAACCTATAAAGATAATGACAATCACAAATTGTTAAGGCAATATTTCTCCGGCTATATGAGGATTGGAGTTGTATGAAAATGGACGCTTGTCCTGTTTGCGGTAATGCATTCTCAAAAGATGAGATTGAAGCAATGACTTGTAATAAATGCGGATTCCAGATAAGTGAACCAGAAGAAGAAACAGATGGAGATGAGGATTTTGAAGGTGCTTATGAAGACTATGGAGAAGATTTACAATGAGCAGCACAGTAGTAATTAAAAGAAGATCCAATGGATTGAATGACGGCGGAGTAATTATTTCTCCCACTATCTCAACTCATTTAACTCTTGCTGGTGTGCGGGTTAATCCCATTGCTGCTAACAAAAGAATTTTTGTTGATAAGGATACGATCTATGCTGATCATATTCTTAATGTTTTTGCTAATGAAGATATAAGTGAGGCAACTGATTATGTGGTTGATGCAGACAGTAAGGAATATGAAATAAAAGGAGTTTCAAAAATTAAAAGTTTGGTTGATGAAAGTTTTTCTCATTTGAAAATAATGTTGTTGGAGAAAAGATGAATTTGAATGATCTCCCTATCCCGGTTTGGATTCAAATAATTGGTTTTTCAGTTTTGGGTGCAATGGCTCTTATGGGTGCAGTTGATTTAGCCAGAACGCAACGAAGAAAGTTGGAACGTGAAGCTGTGAAAGATACTGTTGCGTTAATGGGCACGAAGGTTGATTTGGTTGAAGAAGCTCATCAAAAGATGGAGGTAGCTCTGGAAGATACTCGCCTTAAATTTATAAAAGTTGAAACAGAGAATAATATGTTAAAAGAAATATTCCAGGGAAGAGATACTGGCTCTGTCGAAAGGGGGAAGCAGGTGTTAATGATAGTGGAATCAATCCATTTAGGAGTATCCGGGCTTATAACATCAAGTGAATACACAAACAAAAGCATAGTTGAGCTGACAAGAGCAATCCGGGAAGATAAAAAATTATCGTTATGAGTAAAATAAAATTAGATATTGAACCTCGCGGACCTGAGAAGATCCCAGGGAAAACAATTAAAGAACAAATCAAAAACTATAACTATAAAATGAAGGAGGTCGGTGTGTACGATAATAAAGATCTTAATGAAGCCGGTGTTGCAGTTGCAAAGATTCTTAATTCGCTTAAAGAATCTATTGATGACGATGGCGAATTAACTTTTGGTGATACTACGCATTTTCTTGATGATGTAATACCGGCGTTTAAGGGCGTGTCCGGTGCACAGAACATTCCGAGAAATATTGCTGCAATAACAGATGAGCAAAAAGCGGAATTCAAAAAAACAGTTGTTGATGAATTAAGCTTCCATCCTAAAGATGAGAATGCAACCGATAAGCTTATTGCCTGGGTATTCTCTACACTTGATATGCTTGAGGCATTTGGAGTTATTAAACCTGATGTTGATCTGAATCCCCCGGCTGTGGTGTAATGCCTGAAGAAAAAAAGAAATCCCTCTGGAGTAAAATCTGGAGTGGAGCAAAAGCAGCTTATAAATATCTCGATGGTAAAAGAGTAACAATCGGCTGGGCAATGACAACAGCAGGTGCTTATGTAGGTGATCCGATAGTAAAACCAATCCTTTTAATCTTAGGCGGGTTACTTGGTGGCGAAGGTGCTCTCAGTAATGCACGTAAAGGATATTATGGAGATAAGACAAAAGAAATGATTGAAAAAGTTTTACCTGTTGTTTCAGTCGGTACTGTAAAGGTAACTGATAAAACATAAAATGTTCGCAGCTATGGAGAATAAATTGAACTTAGCAGAAATATTAGTGCAGGAAAATATTAAAAACTTTACTGTTCAGGAGCTTGTAAGGGGTAATGAAATTCCTGACCAGTTGATAATGAACATCATTCCAACCGTTAAGATGCTTCAGGTGATAAGAGAAAATCTTGGAGTACCAATCCTGGTTAATTCCTGTTTCAGATCTCCGGAGTATAATAAAAAAGTCGGCGGTGCTAAAAATTCCCTTCATCTTGTTTTTAATGCAATTGATTTTAAGCCGAAGAATTATACTTCAGCAGAGCTGCAAGACCTTTATGATGATATTGATGCTGACAAGTTCCCGCTTACAATCGGCTGGAATGGAGCGAAAGTAAAAGTAACAAGCAAAGTAATGGGACTTGGTTTATATCCTTCTTTCATTCATCTGGATACACGCGGTTTAATCGGCAGGAGCGCACCGGCAAGATGGGATGAGACTTAATGAAAATAATTAAGATCTTAATAGTTACTTTTTTATGGATGGCAGGGCTGTATATACTTTGTGCATTTACAAGTGATGGTGAAACGTGGAAGGTATGGTTTTCAGTTTGTGCAGTTATCGGCTGGTCGGTTGCCAGCATGTCGATATTAACTATATGGTATAACATTAAGGGCTGGTAAAAATGGAAACACAGTGGAACGGAGATAAAATAATTAACTCAATCAGGCAGAGAATACTTGATAAGCTGGAATTGGTTGGTGCACACGTGGAAGGTGAAGCAAAAACCCGCTGCCCTGTTGATACAGGAAATTTACGCCAGAGCATAACTCATAAAGTTAATGACGCTGAGGCTTCTGTAAGGATAGGAACTAATGTTGAGTATGCTGCACACGTTGAGTTTGGCACTATCAAAATGAATACACAACCTTATTTGCGCCCGGCTTTATTAGAAAACAAACAAGCAATCGGAAAAATTCTTGGAAGTGGATTTACGAGCAGTGTATGAGAACTGAACTAAGAAGAGAATTGATTGATATAGGAAATGCAATTACTAATACTTTGGGTAAAACTGTTTTGAATGGTAAATGCTTTTACAGAAAAATCCCGCAGTGGAGTGGTGAAATAGCATCCGGCACTTTGATTGCAGGAGTGCAATATAAAGTAGTTGCTAAAAATACTGTTCTCGCCGCCTATGCAATCGGGCAATTATTTACGGCTGCAGGTACTGAGGTTATGTCAGCTACAGATAAGGTAATTACAAAAACTGCTTATCCCTATATGATGTTTTTCTTTGTAACAATTACAAGTGACAGAGACACGGCAAATGAATTTGAAACTCCTTACCTGCAATTAAATCTTTATGATAAAATGGAAAACCTGAGTGTG
>CAYNUV010000305.1:0-4499 GCA_964400245.1 uncultured Ignavibacteriaceae bacterium | reverse complement strand
GTTGTAGATAAACAAATCTCGATCTCTGTCATTGGCAACTTTATATCCTTTATTTTGAAGTTGAGTAACCAACGCGTCCACAACAATACCGTGTATCCTATTAACAGTGATTTTCCCCTCTCTTTTAATGGTGCGTTTTCCATAACCTTCAGCAGTGTATTCATAATTGATTAATTCTTCAAAGTTTTCTATTTCTTCAGCACCCTCAAGGTTTTTTATTCGTTTGATTTCTGAAATGAAAGTCACAACTTGTTTTGGTAAATATGGTGAATTTAATTCACCAACTAAACAAAATTCTGTTTCTCTTTCTCCATCAATTGCTATTACTTTATCTCCTCTGAAATTATCTGTGAAAAGTTTTTTCCCAGGTCTAATTCTTCCCCTATGAAGTACAAGAATATTCCCATTATCCTCAGCAGCAAATGCACCTGCGATTTGTCTATTTATTCCTTCGTATGGAAAATTAATTTCACCATTTATTGAATTATTCGCTCCTTCATTTGGTCTGCCAATACCGAATCCGTTCCAATATCTTGTATCAATTTTCTGTATTGAAATCCACAAATTCAAGTCCGGAGAGTAATGTACAGTATCCCTATTACTTCCACCTGGATAACCTACCCAGCAGTCAATTTTTTCTGTGAAAAACTCTTTAAGCTTACGTTGAAACTGTTTGTAGAATTTTTCTATTTCTTGTCTGTCCGAAATTACTTTTATCATATTAAATTCAATTGATTGTTTTGACTATCTTATTGATTGCGGCTTGCTTTTAGAGTACCCCGCAGAAGATCTTAAAGCATAATCCATTAACCAATCCTGTGAACTGATTTTTTTATCATCACCGGCAGAATTAACCCGGGTATAATTCATATCGCTCATAAGTTCTCTTGCTTTAACATTATCTTTCAATGAAACGCTGAGCAGGCTTTTTATAATTTCACTTTTTATTTTTGCATCTTCAACCGGCCAGGCAATTTCAACTCTCCGGTCTAAATTTCTTTGCATAAAATCGGCACTGCTTAAGTATATTTCTTCCTCACCGTTATTTAAGAAATAAAGAACCCTGCTGTGTTCAAGATATCTTCCCACAATACTTAAAACGCGGATGTTCTCGCTTAAACCGGGAACCTTCGGTATCAAGCAGCAAATTCCCCTGATGATAAGTTCTATTTTTACTCCAACCTCAGATGCCTCATAAAGTGCTGCTATAAGTGTAGGATCCACAAGAGAATTAAGCTTTAAAGTTATTTTACCTTTACCTCCGGCTTTAACATTATTCACTTCTCTCAAAATCAGCTCAAGAAATTTTTCACGCATATTTATTGGTGCAACAATAAGTTTCCTGAAATCTGTTTGCTTTGAATAACCGGTCAGATAATTGAATACATCGGAAACATCGGAACAAATGTCTGCATTGCATGTGAATAAACCGAGGTCAGTATAAATTTTTGCAGTCGTTGCATTATAATTTCCGTTTGAAACATGAACATATCTTTTAACACCATCAGATTCGCGCCTTACAACGAGAGTCATCTTGGCATGAGTTTTTAAACCGACAAGCCCATAAACAACATGCACACCAACTTTCTCAAGCTCGCGTGCCCAGAAAATATTATTCTCCTCATCAAATCTTGCTTTCAGTTCTACAAGCACAGCAACCTGTTTTCCTCTTTCCGCAGCTTCAATAAGAAATTCTGTTATAGGTGAAGTAGAACCAACCCTGTAAAGTGTCTGCTTAATTGCAAGAACATCAGGATCACGTGCAGCTTTTTTTATAAACTCAATTACAGGATTAAAAGAATGATATGGATGATGCAGCAAAATATCTTTCTGTTTAACGGCAGAAAAAAAGTCATCATCCTCTTCAAATATTTTTGGCAGAACAGGATAATACGGTTTTGATTTTAACTGGTGTAAAGGGAGATCATAAAGAGATATTACATCGCTTAAACCTAACGGACCATCGAGAACATGCACATCTTCTTTTTTAATCTGAAGATTTTCAATTAATGTTTCAAGCATGAAGTCGGGCATTCTGCTTGCAACTTCAAGCCTTACAACACTGCCGAATCTTCTTTGCCTGATGTTCTCTTCAATTACGCTTAAGAGATCATCAGCTTCATCTTCCTGAAGCTCGATATCTGTATCTCTTGTAATTCTGAAACGATGTGCTTCGAGAATTTCCATTCCGGAGAACAACGTTGAAAGATTTGCTTTTATAAGATCTCCAAGCCAGATAAACTTTGCGCTGAACTGTCCGTTTGTTTTTAACTTTTTGCCCGGGTTAATAATAGAATCAATCTGCATTAAACGCGGGAGAATATTTGGGACCTTTACTCTTGCAAAGTGATTTTCACCATTTGGTTTTCTTACAAGGATAGCAAGACTTAAACTTAAGTTTGATATGTATGGAAACGGCCTTCCGGGGTCAAAAGCAAGCGGTGTAAGGATAGGGAAGATTTCCTTCTTAAAGAATTCATTTAATTTTTCTTTTTCCTCATCAGGTAAACTTTCGTAATCTAAAATTTCAATATTGTTTTCCTTTAGTTCAGGAATTATCTGGTTAAGCCATAAATCCAATGTTGTCTTAAGCATAGGCGTAATCATCTTTTCAATTTTCTGTAATTGCTCTGTAGGAGTTAGCCCATCAATAGTTGGTTCAAGAATGTTTGCAGCAATCTGTTCTTTAATTCCTGCAACGCGTATCATATAAAATTCATCAAGATTGGAATGGAATATCGAAAGGAACTTAACTTTTTCCAGTAATGGCTGTTCAGGATCAAGCGCTTCTTCAAGAACCCGGCGGTTAAATTCTATCCAGCTTAAATCCCTGTTAAAGAAATTTTTAGGGTCGTTATATTTTTTTAGGAGTTCTTTCCCGGTCATTTTATATCAAAAATTATTGGCTTAATATAGGTTTTTTTACTTAAATAAATTAAACTGAAATTAAAGCGGAGCTAATGAGCAGGAATAAAGGTTAAGATTTCTTTAAGCGAAAGGGAATTTTTAGTATTAAATAATTATACGGATATAATAAAGCGGAATTATTGTTCGAAATTCATTTTACGCTTTCGGATTGAGCGACTGGTTATGCCTTACATTTAGCTTGGTGGAAACTCTTCAATCGTACCAATTTTTATATTTCCCCAAATTCGTTTTGCATCAATGACATCTTGTTTTGAATATTTGCCAGCGATGGTATCAGCCCCAATCAACAATGCATTTGATAGACCCAATATTTGTGGAGGCCACAATGTTGAAATTTGAATACTAAATCCAAAAACAGCATACTGAAAATTTTCATCTTCAATTAGCTGAATTAATTTTTGATCGACTAGTTTTGACAATATTTTGCGTTGCTCAGTCGGTTGATGTCTTGAATAATAAAAAACTATCCAATGTCCCGAACCCGGAACTTTAAAAGAGAAAGTTCTCGTATCATGACCCTCTATAAATCTTTTTTGCACAGTCTCAAATTTAACGCCGATTGAAGCACGCTCACCACGACTTAAAACAGCAAAAACCCATGTAAAATGTAAGCCAATAGGTATACCGTGAAATAGTTTCCTAGTTTCGGTGAAAATAGATTCAAATCTATCCAACCATCTGGATTGTTTATTATGTTCATCACGTCTAGCACGTTCCTCTTGCATTGAATTTAAGTATTCTTGCCAATAATTCGATACAGATAGTTTAACTTTTTTATCGGGAAATTTATTTCTTCCAATTTTATACAAACCAATAGCATCTAATTCTTTGTTTAATGGTATATCGAATCTTCTAACAAAATCAATTCTATCCTGCAAATAATATTTAAAATCAGGGATTGTATCAATTTCTGAGGTAATCTTTGTTATTTGATTCCATGAAAAAACATGAATTGGAAGTTTAGAGTTATAAATATTAGAATAAGCGGCATGTGGTTCAATTGTACATTCATCATCATGCACTAAAATAATTAAACCATAGATTGCAGATAATCCTTCAGGATCTAATTTTACATGATAATAGTTATTGTTGAGAAAAATTTCCTCTTTAGCTTTAATCCTTTCATAACTTTTTTCAAGTTGATCAATACCTTCAATTATTCTGCCTTTTGCCCAATCATTCGGTGAATATTTACTTGATACTAATGTTTTTACCTCAATTAAAAATATATATCTATTTAACCAAATAATTATATCAGACACTTGAGCATTATCTTTCGTCTTGGGATCGTGAAATGATAATATTTCAGAAAAATTAGTGTCGAAAAAATTTGATATTATTTCTTCACCAATATTACCAGAATATTTCATAATGTTTTAGGCATAACTATTACTTATACAGTAAAACTGCTTTCCTTAAGATCATTCATCAGGTTGTTATTCAGGAATTTTTTTCTTGTTTTCACGCGGGTTAAATCCTCTTTTGTTTTCCCGCTTTTAATTTCATCATTATTTTTATTCAATCCAACAAAAATCTTATGTGTTTCTGAGAAATACAGTTCGATTCATAGC
>CAYNUV010000304.1:0-4502 GCA_964400245.1 uncultured Ignavibacteriaceae bacterium | reverse complement strand
AAATTCAAAATGTAGAAACTTATCAGGGTTCTGCAACCCCACCGGAATCTTTAGATCTGCATTTTGTTCCTTTTACTCAGGGGATGCTTTACGTTGGAAATACATCTCCTCTGACTGAGGGAAAAATTCAATTAGTAAAATCATTAGCTGAAGCATTTTCAATTGCCTATGCGCGGTATGAAGATTTTAAGAATCTTGAGGATGCAATGAATAAAGTTGAAGTAACATTGAAAGAATTAAAGTCTGCACAAGTTCAACTAATACATTCAGAAAAAATGGCATCGCTTGGTGAACTTACCGCAGGTATCGCTCACGAAATAAAAAATCCGTTGAACTTTGTAAATAATTTTTCTGAAATCAGCAGTGAATTGTTAGATGAGATGAAAGCAGAATTGCAGAATGATAATAAAGAAGAAGCAATAGCAATCGCCAATGACCTAAAACAAAATCTTGAAAAAATAAATCAGCATGGCAAACGTGCGGATTCTATAGTAAAAGGGATGCTTCTTCATTCAAGAGGAACTTCAGGAGAAAAAGTTTTAACAAATATCAATGACTTGCTTGATCAATACGTTACGCTTGCTTACCATGGTTTAAGAGCACAGGACAAAGAATTTAATATTACCATTGAGAAAAATTATGATGAATCATTGGAGAAAATAAATATTGTTCCGCAAGATATAAGCCGTGTATTTCTGAATTTAATTAACAATGCCTGCTATGCTGCTAATGAGAAAAGGAAAATTGCAGGGAATGATTTTAATCCTTCGTTAAAAATTTCAACAAAAAATTTCGGAAATAAAGTAGAGATACTTATTAGAGACAATGGCAACGGAATACCTAATAATGTGGTGGACAAAATATTCCAGCTGTTTTTTACAACCAAACCTGCCGGTTATGGAACAGGACTAGGATTGTCGTTAAGTTATGATATTATCACAAAAATGCATGGTGGTGAATTAAAAGTGGAAACAAAAGTAGGGGAAGGATCAAATTTTATCATTAGTATTCCAAGGTCATAAATGAAGTTTATCAAAATTAAAAAGAATATGAAAAATTTCTTTCTTCTTACCTTAATTCTGATTAGCTCGATGAAACCTGCATTGTCACAAAGCAACGTCGAACCCGGCATTCCGTTCATTACAAACTGGTTGCCGAAAGAATACAATGCGCATAAGCAAAACTGGAAGATTGTGCAGGACAAGCGAGGGGTAATGTATTTTGCGAATGGCCAAGGTGTACTTGAATATGATGGAGTTAACTGGCGGACTATCTCGCTTCCTAATGATTCCTGGGCGCTTTCACTAGCATTCGACAGTAGTGCCGAACGGATCTATGTTGGAGCAGAAACTGAATTCGGTTATTTATCGCCTGATTCAGTGGGTGAGATGCAATACCTTTCACTTATGGATTATGTTCCGGAACAGTATCGCGACTTTGGTGAGGTCTGGGAAACACTGGTCAGCAGTCATGGGATATATTTTAGGTCCTCTGAATATTTGTTTTGCTGGAAAAATAGTCCCACTGAAAGCGGGCATGGTGATTTCCAAATATGGAAACAGGAGCAATCCTTTCACAGAGCCTTCTTGGTGAGGGATAAGTTGTATGTACTGCAAGGGGAAACCGGGTTGATGCAGATGGTAAATGATTCAATACAATTGATCCCCGGCGGTGAAAGATTCTTCCAGGATCGTATTTATGCCATGCTTCCGTTTGATAATAACAGAATACTAGTTTGTACTCGCAGTCAAGGTCAGTTTTTATATGACGGTCAGACATTCCAACCCTTCATTACTCAAGCGGACGCTTTTCTTCAGGAGAATCAATTATATCACAGTGCAGTGTTAGCAGATGGTAATTTTGCACTAGCCACTCTACGGGGAGGTCTTGCTATAATGGACAAACATGGAAGATTGCTTCAGATTGTGAACAAAATCTCTGGCCTCATTGATGATAATATCTGGTTTTTATATCCAGATAGGGAAGGGGCACTTTGGCTGGCTTTAAACAATGGCCTATCTCGGGTCGAAACAACAAATCCTCTGTCGCTTTACTCCGAACAACTCGGCATCAAGGGTTTGGTAGAAGCTGTTTTGAGACATCAGAACCGGCTGTATGCAACCACGAGTGAGGGAGTCTATTTCCTTTCTTCACTCACTGGTAAAATACCAACTTTCCATCCGGTTTCAGGGATTTCTTCCGCTGCTTGGTCATTTCTCTCAGTAGATAACACCTTATTGGCAGCAACCCACCAGGGTATCTTCCGGATTGAAGGAGATCGGGCAACGCAGCGGCTGTGCGGTTTATCTTCATACTGCTTCTATCGTTCACGAAGAGATCCCAACCTGGTGTACGTGGGGTTAGATGATGGACTTGGGCTGCTACAAAGGCAGAATGGCAATTGGTTTTTCTCAGGGCCTGTCCAAGGCATCAGCGGGGATGTGCGAAGTATTGTTGAGGATGAAGATGGAATATTATGGCTGGGCACATCTCAGCAAGGAGTACTACGAGTTAAGTTCCCTTCCCGCCATCCCGGAGTGGCAACCGACAAAGTGCCTGCAGTAGAGATAGAGCGTTTTACCGAGGAAAAGGGGATCCCAATAGGGTCGGTGAGAGTATCCTTTATCAAAAACCGGGTACGAATAGCTACGTACAAAGGGATGCGAATGTTTGAACCACGAAGTCAGTCGTTTATTCCGGATTCTACATTTGGGAAGGTCTTTGCTGATACATTAAGCTGGATGAATCGTATTATTGAAGGTTATCAAGAGCGGGTTCTTATAAGATTAGAAAGTGAAGGCAAACTAATGATTGGTGAGGCAATACCGCAGGAAAATGGAACTTATAAATGGAATACAAATCCTTTCGCCCGGTTCTTCGAGTATGGGGATATAATAACTATTTATCCGGATCCTGAATATCCTGGAGTGATCTGGTTTGGTGGTGAAGGAATTATAGTACGTTATGACCCTAGGGTAATTAAAAACTACTCAATTGATTACCACGCGCTTATTCGCCGGGTGACAGCAAAAGATTCGGTGATATTTGGCGGGACATACAAAAATGTAAAAGAACAATTATACTTAATGCCCACACTTAATTATTCTGATAATAACATTCGATTCGAATTTGCTGCGCCAAGTTACGATGGACAATCTGCTACTCAATATCAGGTCTATCTGGAAGGCTTTGATAAAACCTGGTCGGAGTGGACAACTGAAACAAAAAAAGATTATACCAATCTGCCTGAAGGAGAATATCATTTCCGGGTACGTGCAAAAAATTTGTATAACCATCTCAGTAGTGAAGCTGTGTTCAGTTTCAAAATTCATCCACCGTGGTGGCGTACCTGGTGGGCATATACTATTTATATAGCTTTGTTTCTTCTTGGAATTTATTTAACCGATAGAGTAATGCGACGGCGTGTTATAAGCAGAGAGCAGGAGAAAGCAAAAGTACGTGAAGCAGAAATCATCAAGAAACAGGCTGAAGAATTAGAAACTGTTGATAAATTAGTACGGGTAATAAATAATGCAGAAGATATTGATACTTTATTTAATTCTCTCTTAGAACAAACAGTAAGCTTTATACCTAAAGCAGAAAAAGCAGCAGTTTTTTTATTAGATCACATTGATTCCAAATTCTATATTGCATTCACTCTTGGATATAAAAAAGAAGATCTAAAATCATTTGTCTTCCAGCCTGAAGAATTGAAAAGAAGGTATACGGAAAATTCAGATGAAATAGAGAAAGGAATTTATATTATCAGCAACACTGAGAACCTTTTTGGAGATGAGAGAATGGCGGGAATTAGCAAAGCAAAATCGATGCTTATTATGGCTGTTGAATGGGATAACAGATTAGAAGCTTATGTAGTGTTTGATAGTTTCGCCGATAAAAATGCATTTGATTCATCAACTGCGAGGATACTAAACAGGTTTAGAGAACATGCAGTATCAGCTATATCAAAAGCACAGTCATTAAAAACTCTTCAGGATAAAAATGAAGAAATCATCAGAACCCAGGAACAGCTTGTTACTCAGCAAAAGCTCGCTTCACTTGGCGCTTTAACTGCCGGCATTGCACACGAAATAAAAAATCCATTAAACTTTGTAAATAATTTTTCTGAAATCAGCAGTGAATTGTTGGATGAAATGAAAACAGAATTGCAGAATGATAACAAAGAAGAAGCATTAGCAATCGCTAATGACTTAAAGCAAAATCTTGAAAAGATAAATCAACATGGAAAACGTGCAGATTCAATTGTTAAAGGAATGCTGCTTCATTCAAGAGGAAGTGCAGGAGAGAAAACATTAACAGATATAAACGACCTTCTTGATCAATATGTGAATCTTGCCTACCACGGTTTAAGAGCACAGGATAAAGAATTTAACATTACTATAGAAAAAGATTATGATGAAACTTTAGAAAAGATAAATGTAGTTCCTCAGGATATCAGCAGAGTGTTCCTGAATATAATTAATAATGCCTGCTATGCAGCT